>CAZSRK010000117.1:0-1717 GCA_964609305.1 uncultured Oscillospiraceae bacterium | reverse complement strand
TGCGCCTCGATCACCTCAAGCCCCTTGTTGACAAGCGTCGCCGAGTCTATCGTGACTTTTTTCCCCATGTTCCAGTTCGGATGCTTAAGCGCATCCGACGCCTTCACGTTTTTAAGGCTCTGTGCCGTAAGCCCCCTGAATGCCCCTCCGGACGCCGTTATCCACAGCCTATCCACCGGATTTGAACCTTCCAGCCCCGCACTGCCCTGAAGGCATTGAAAGATGGCGCTGTGCTCACTGTCCACGGGAAGGATTTTAACGCCCCGCCTCTTAGCCAGCGGCATGATAATATGTCCCGCCGCGACGAGCGTCTCCTTGTTTGCCAGCGCAATGTCTTTTCCCGCCTCTATCGCGGCGATAGTCGGCCTAATGCCTATCATTCCGACGATGGCGGCGACAAAAATATCGCTGCTTTCCATTTCGGCCAGTTCGATAAGGCCGCTCATGCCGGATGTAACCCGCACTGTTGTATCGGACAGGCGTGTTCTTAAGTCCTTCGCGTCGTCGTCGTTTTCTATGACAACGAGCTCGGGCATAAATTCTCTTGCCTGCGCCTCTAAGAGCTCAATGTTTCTTCCGGCGCTCAACCCGGCAACCTTAAAATCGCCCTTGCGCTCACGCACGATATCCAGCGTCTGAGTCCCTATCGAACCGGTAGACCCCATTATACATATAGTCTTCATACAAAGCCCTTTGCCTCAATCAATAAGAAGATAAGAAAGGTAATATATAATCGGCGCGGTGAAAATTATGCTGTCAAAGCGATCCAGTATCCCGCCGTGTCCCGGAATGAGCCGTCCGTAATCCTTGACGCCCATATTTCTTTTTATAGCGGACGCGGTCAGGTCGCCGACCATAGATATCAAGCCCCCGCACGCGCATATTAGTCCATAGATAAGCTCGGGTCCATCCGTGAAGTACGCGTATATTACGCCGAGAATAAACGCCCCGATAACGCCTCCTACGGCGCCTTCGACCGATTTCTTTGGGCTTAAGACGGGCGCCATTTTATGCTTCCCAAACAGCATCCCGGCACAGTAGGCACAGGTATCGCAGCCCCATGCGCTTAAGAAGATCAGCCAGACATGGAACTCTCCGTCGTCCAGCATTCTGGTCTGGTATATGAATGAGAGCATCACGCCGCAATAAATGATGCCGAAAAAGGCCGCCATCGTGTGCAGCGCATTATAACGCGGGAATTTAAACACATAGACAAACGATACTATAAAGAACCCCGCGATTATCGCCATCAGCTCAAAGGGCTCCTCATGAATCAATACGGCAAGATAATACAGGGCGATCCCGACATATCCGGCGATGTCCATAGCACCGAAATGATTCTCGTTCCTGATCCCCGTCGCCTTGTACAGTTCTCCCGCCGCAAGCAGCGAAAGAATTAATGCCGTAAAATACAGAATAAAACCACCGCTGATTATAAGCAGCAGAGCCGCCGCAACCAGGACAATGCCGCTTATCAACCTTGTTTTGAACATCTAAGTCTGCCTTTCCGCCGTAAATCACTTTGCATTACCAAATCTTCTATCCCTGTCATTGAAGCTTTTAATGGCTTCCCATAGCTGGGGTTCTTTAAAATCGGGCCATGCGACATCCGTAAAATACAGTTCCGTATATGCCAGCTGCCAGAGCAAAAAATTCGAGATCCGCTGCTCTCCGCTTGTTCTTATCAGCAGGTCGGGATCGGGAATATCGCCGGTGT
>CAZSRK010000116.1:0-1749 GCA_964609305.1 uncultured Oscillospiraceae bacterium | reverse complement strand
TTTTGATACAATGCGTATCAAGGTCGCGGTGCTTTCTTTTTGCCCGAACCCTCTGTTCTCAAGGCTTAATAGTGATAAGGTACTATTTAGCTTTGCGAGGGGCAGAGAACGGTGTGACCGCAATGGTCACGCCGTTTTTCTGCGTCCAGGGGTAGATTTTGCAACAGCAGGCTCGGAAATCACAGGAATCTCTACGTCATCCACGAAGTTGAAATAGATTTTCACCTTCTGTACCCGCTTGCCGCTGGATTTGTCCGGCGCAAACACCTCAATCTTCTTGATGTACTCGTTGACTATCGTAGGTGTCAATTCCGGCACATCCACATACTTCTGGGTCAGAGCGACAAAGGCATCTACATCAGCACTCATGGTTTCCTGCGTTTCCAGCCATTCTTCTGTTACTTCAATTTCGAGTTTTAACCGTTCCTGTTCCGCCTCATAATCAGCGGTCATTTTCTTGTACCGCTCCTTGCTCAGATCGCCCAGGACAAAATCCTCATAGAGCCGGGAAAGCAGAATATCCAGATCAGCCAATCGTTTCTTGGCCTGCTCCACCCGCTTCCGATCTTCACGGATGTTGCGCTCCTGATCGGAGCGGCGGCATTGCAGCCATTCTTCCTGAAAACCTTCCACGTCCTGCCGGACATAGGCATTGACCGCCTGAATGCGCTCCAATACCAGTTCCCGCAGTACATCTTCGCGGATATAGTGGGCAGAACAGGTGCCTCGACCGCTTTTGTAGCTGGAACACACATAATGGTCTTGCTTGCCGTTAAAGCTCTTGCAGGTGGCAAAGTGCAATTTGTTTCCACAATCGGGGCAGAACAGAAGCCCGGAGAACAATCCCTGCCGTTCCGCTTTTGTGGGACGGCGTTTGTTTTTTCGCAGCTCCTGTACCCTGTCCCACTGAGCCTGTGAAACGATTGCTTCCTGCGTGTCCGGGAAGATACACATATCTTCGATTGCGTTCGGAATCCGCTTTTTCAGCTTGTAGGACTTGGAATAGGTCTTGAAATTGCAGGTGCAGCCAGTGTATTCCATCCGTTCCAGAATCCCCACAACCGATTGACCAATCCAATGGTAAGGGCGCTCCGGCATCTTCTTCCGCTTTTTCGGGTCTGGATGGTTTTCTGACTGTTTGGCATACAGCGCCTTGGCGGTCATCACTTTATCCTGTTCCAGTATGCGGGCAATCTGTTCCGGCCCCTTGCCGTCAATGGTCAAATCAAAGATGCGTTTGACTACCGGGGCAGCATCCTCGTCAATAATCCAACGCTCCTTATCGGCAGGGTCAGTGCGGTAGCCATAAGGCGGTTTACCCAGATGCTTTCCGCTGGTGCCTTTCTGACGGAATACAACTCGGACTTTCTTGCTGGTGTCCCGTGGATACCACTCGTTGAACAAATTACGGATTGCGGCAAAGCCGTCGCTGTCTCCCCGTTCACTGTCCACGCCATCGTTAACGGCGATAAAGCGCACATCATAGCTGGGGAAAATAATGTCTGTGTACTGTCCAACAGTCAGGTAATCACGGCCAAACCTGCTGAGATCCTTGACCAGCCAGCAGTCAACAAGCCCTTCCTTGACCAGTGCGAAGCCTTCCTGCACGCCGGGACGGTCAAAATTGGTTCCTGTATAACCATCGTCCACCAGAATTTTCAGGTTCGTGTAACCATGGTCGGCTGCATATCGGGTTAAAAACTCTTTTTGATTCTGTATCGAATTTGATTCTCCATCCAGTGCATCCTC
>CAZSRK010000115.1:0-1793 GCA_964609305.1 uncultured Oscillospiraceae bacterium | reverse complement strand
GGCCATGCCATTCCCCAAAACACGATATTACTTTCTTATGGGTCCCCGGCTATTGCACCGGGGAGTTTTTCTGTATTTGCGTAATATCTACTTTTGCTCCTGAACGGATGGCGCGTTGAAAAACGGCGACATCCTGGCTTTGGGAAGAAGCTTGAATGTAAGCCCGACAAAGCGGCCCGTCAGCAGGACTGACGCAACGGAGCTTATGCCGACGCTTGCCAGTGAATGAGTCGAGATAAGATTGATAATGACGGCTATTATGACATATGCTGCATCGGCGCACATTTTTACGTTTGACAGCTTTTTGTTGTAAATTCGGCTGATAACGTTGTTCAGTTCATCCGGTGCCGGCAGCATCATGTCACAGCCGCTTATAAGCGCGACACCAAAGCCTTGGATAGCGATGCCTATCACCAGCACGATGCACTTCTGCCAGATGACGAGCGAAGGATCCCAGAACCACATGAACAAGTCTACCAGATAACCAAATGGTATGCCTATGCATATTGTAAGTATGCTTTTCAAAGTCACCTTACGCTGCACGGCTATCTGTAAAATAACGCAGACAACATGCAGCAATATTGTGGCGTTGCCGAGCGTCAGAGGTGTGATGTTGGCTACCGCATCCGGTACAGCGGTGATTGGAGAAACGCCCCAGTTGGTACGTTTTAGCATCACAAGTCCGATTGCCATACAAATAAGGCCGAAGAGATATTGAAGGATTCTCCGCGGCAACTGTTTTTCTTTCATCTGGCTGTCTCCTCCGGTAAAAATGCTCTGTCCCTTACTGCATTCCGGCGGCGCTGCGGGTATGGCCGCTTCATGCATTAAAAAGACGTATTGTATAATAAAATAAAACTATCAAAAAGTCAATACAAAAACCTCGCCCCCATGCAAAAGCATGGGAGCGAGGAAGTGGAGCCCGGTTTATTCTTCGATTGGTATCCAAACCTCGAAATAGCCGCTCAGGTCGCTGCCGTCAAAGACGCTGCACAGCAGATTACCGCGGGCGTTACCGCATATCTTTAGGCCGTTTTTCTCGGCATAGTCGACAATGTATTGAAGGTGTTTCGGTGAAAAGGCGTCCTTTCCGGTGCTGGTAAACACGGAATGCAGGCTCAGTTCAGAGGGCAAATGTTGGGCCGGAGGGTCGGATTTGACGCCGAATTCCTTAACATACTGCATGTCAAGGGAGAGCCCCCAGGAATAATTCTTGCCGCAGCCGTCGTCAATGGGAAGATCGCTTTTCGGTATCTCGAAACAGCGATGGACAAAGGGCATGAACTTCAGCCAGGACTGGGTGACCCTGGATATTGCCGGGTCGTCGTCATATATGAAGTTGTGTCTGTTGAGGTATCGCACGATCTCCGGGCTTTGCCGGATATCGCATTTTCCGCGATAATCCCTTGCCTGCGCGAGCGCCCGCTTATGCTCGCGTATACGGCGCAGCAACAGCTTCTGGCGGTATATGGTTTCTTCGATCTCCTTTTCCTTGGAGTCTATGGCGTTTGTGATGTCCTCATATGAACTGTCGGACACCATGTGCGAGATCTCTTCGATGCCGAAGCCAAAGTTTTTGTACCACAGGCAGTCAAGCAGGAAGTTTATGTCCCAGGCCTCGTAATACCTATAATCGTTATTTTTGTCTTTGACGGGGTGAACAACGCCCTTTTTCTCGTAATACCGAAGCAGATCCGTCGATATCCCGAGTATTTTGGCAACGTCTCCGATTTTGTACTTCATCAAAGCCACCGCCTTGTATCATTTTTATAAATATTTATAATAATTATAAC
>CAZSRK010000114.1:0-1814 GCA_964609305.1 uncultured Oscillospiraceae bacterium | reverse complement strand
CTTATTTGTCTTGACAGAACTGACCCCAAAGGAAGTATCCTCGTCGAGTGTGGAAAGCTCCTGCAACGCAACAATTACCGTATCAAAGTGTTCAATACCATCAATTTCAAGAAGTCGATGCACTACAATCGTGTGACTCGTTCGCATACAACCGCTATTCCATAAGGCAAACCTTATGGACGCAGGCCAAATAGCGAATAAAAATGCGGGGTTCCCATGGAAATGGGAGCAACAACTGATAGCTTGAGGAGTGGAATGAAGGGGTAACGCCTGGAAACGCTCCACCTGATACTCCGACTGGCATTGACTGTAAAGGTGAGTGTCAGCAGCTCGGTAAAGGCGGCGGAAGTCTGCCGTAAGTGGATAACCACACGCAACCATCCCAGAGGTGGGATATGCAGATGACACGCCGGGGTTCTACAAAATATCTATGGTGAGAATGTCCTACGACGGACTGACAAAAACCGCGAATGTAAGGGTCTAAAAGTGCGCTGTGCAGAAATGTGCAGTTACAGAAATGTAGTCCAGTGCGGTGGAGTAAAAATGGTTGTTATGAAACACCGTAGCGCGTTGCAGGCGCGTTCACACTGGCAGGCTTAGAGCGGACACCTACGGATATAGATGCACAGATAAAGCTATCGGAACGAGGAAAGGTATCAGACGGCTCATTTGCTGTAGCGCGGATAAATTGTGAAAGCAAATAACCGTGCGAACTGATGCTGAAAAGCGAAGCTCGAACCTATGATAGCCCAACGAAAAAGACGGACTGGAGGAATGGGCTTTAGTCGGGAACTCAAACTAAGATTTTCCGATGGCACGCCGTGTGCGGTGAAAGCTGCATGCACGGTGTAGAGTGGGGGAAAAGCCTGAGATGATATCAGGGGCTTACCTATCACTATCTTTCTCGTACATCCACAGCGAAAAGGACATTTTGAAACTGGTGAATACCCTGATCGCCAACACCAAGGGTGACGGCAAGGGTGGGGATGATTTCTGGCAGAAGGCTGAGACATTGCTCTATACGGCGCTCATCGGATATATCCACTATGAAGCACCGGTGGAGGAACAGAACTTCGCCACCCTCATCGAGCTTATCAATGCGATGGAGGTCAGAGAGGACGATGAGGCATTTAAGAACAATGTAGACCTCGCATTTGACGAGCTGGAGGAGAAAGACCCGCAGCACTTCGCCGTGCGACAGTATAAGAAATATAAATTAGCCGCCGGCAAGACGGCTAAGAGCATCAATATTTCATGCGGTGCGCGGCTTGCTCCCTTAGACATTCAGGAGTTGCGAGAGATCACCATGTACGATGAGTTGGAGCTGGACACGCTGGGCGACAAGATTTTTACGGAGAAAAGCAAGGGCAAGGACGATTATCAAAAGACGGCGCTATTCCTCATTATGAGCGATACAGACTCGACCTTTAACTTTCTGATCTCCATGATCTACACCCAACTTTTCAACTTGCTATGCGAAAAGGCCGATGATGTGTATGGTGGGCGCTTGCCCGTCCATGTACGCTGCCTAATCGACGAGTGTGCCAATATTGGCCAGATTCCAAACCTCGAAAGGCTGGTGGCGACTATCCGCAGCCGTGAGATTTCCGCCTGCCTTGTGTTGCAGGCACAGTCTCAGCTCAAAGCTATCTATAAGGACCATGCCGATACCATCATCGGCAACATGGATAGCCGTGTTTTCCTCGGCGGTTCAGAGCCGACCACCATCAAGGAGCTGAACATTGCGCTGGGCAAGGAAACCATCGTGCGCCCGTAAGGGTGTATGCCAAAATCCGCCTTTAGCAAGCGGTAGA
>CAZSRK010000113.1:0-1840 GCA_964609305.1 uncultured Oscillospiraceae bacterium | reverse complement strand
TATGAAAAACAGAGTCGAAAAAAACAGGCTCAAAAGAACCTTGAAAATTGCAGATATTGATGTCGAAAAGCTCTCCGAGGGCTCAGGGCGCTGCCCTGAGAACCCGCAAGGGACCAGTCCCTTGACCCAATATCGGGCTCTGCCCGAACCCGTCCTCGCCGGAAGGCAGGAAAAGGGCGCAATTGCCCCCTTTTCTGCTGGAGAGGATGCTCCGTGAGCCTTATGTCAATAGACTTTCGCGGCATATCCTCACAGACGGCTGTGCCGCCTGCTCCGGTATTCCACGGTTCTATTGACAACAGCTCCGCTCCGATCCGGCAGTTCCGGTCTTCTGCATGTTCAGGATGGTCTGCTGGCCAAGGAAGATAAGCAGCTGCCACTTACCCGGCATGTTATCGGCACCCTGTAGCATTTCCACCTCATTGAGGACTTTGTAATTGTTGTATTTGTGAGGACGCAGGAAGTTGTAATACGCAACCCAGAGAGCCAGATCATAGTTGGCGCCGTCGATGTTGTCAAAACCGTTTGTATAGCGGTAGGAAGCCTTATACGTGCGGTTCAGCCGTTCGATCATCTGTTTGAACGGCCGGTGCTCCGCAGAGACCGCATCGTCGTTGGCAAGCCCCATGACCTGAGTGATCTGAAAGGTGAAGTCTTTGCCAAACTTCTTTACGAACTCCATTGCAGCGAGAGGGTAGGCACTGTATCCGTCAGCAATGAACTTAAAGTTTTCCGGCAGCTTTGTAAGCCCCTGGAATGCCATGCGCATAGCGAGGATACAGGGACCGACGCCGCGGTTATCGGAAACCTGATAGCCGATGATGGAACGTGTGGCGGCGTTCATGATGAGCCAGACGTAGGCTTTGATACCGCGGATTTTTATGTATGTTTCGTCAGCGGTGAAGACGTCCCCTTTTTTGTAAGGGTATTGGTCAACAAAGGGTTTGATGCAGATGGCGGCGGTCTTGCAGTAGTTGGCGATCTGCTGGTGGGAAATGCTGATGTTATACAGGTCTTTCAGTGCCTGGGATGTTTTACGCAGGGACAGCCCAAGGTTGACATGGAGTGTCAGGCACAAAGACATGACATGCGCATTGTGCTTGCTGAATTTCAGGGAAGACGCGTTCTTTGGCAGGGAGTTTAAATCCATGCTGAAAAAATCCATCGTGAATTCACGGTAGATGTAATGGAGCTTGTATTTATTTTTGCCGTAATCTTCTTCCAGGTCTTCTTTATCCACTTTTTTGAGATTGTGGAGATAGTAGGGGCAGCGGGGATTGACGCACTTATGGATGACAAAGTGTTTCCGGTTTTTTTTGGGAACGAGGGTATTTCCGCAGTGAGGGCAGCGCAGCTTGATGGAAGAGAAGCGGCTCTCAGCCGGAGAAAACCTGGCAGCGCAGACCTTGCAGAGGAGTTGTCCTTTGGAGCCGTTATTCATGTAAAGGAATGGTTTGGGGGCGTCACAGCGCGGACAGGTGCAGTCGTCCGGGATGTCGCATTCCGAGCGGCGGCTGACAGGACGTATTTTCTTACCATAGCGCATTTCGTAGTAAGGGATGAGATCCTTGTAGGTCCAGTCCTGACGGAAGTCGGTAATGAGAGGGAGCGCATCAATTTTGAACTTTTGGTACTTTGGAGAATGGGAATCGTCAAAAGCCCACTGCTTCAGAGGTATATATCTGCAGATGAAGTTGATTAACCAGCAATTCTGCTGGTAAAGGTATTGAATAACAGAGAGTAAGTATTGTATAATGTTCATGAGCATTGGCTCCTTTCGTAGGTGTTGTTTTGGTCGATGACATTATACACGAAAAGGGAGGTCAATGCTCTTTTTATT
>CAZSRK010000112.1:0-1994 GCA_964609305.1 uncultured Oscillospiraceae bacterium | reverse complement strand
AGAGCTTCGTATCATTCGATACGAAGCTCTTTTTTATCTCTTGAATTTGGTTCAGCAGTCGCTGGGCTGAGGTTCGGCGTTATCGTCCGGCTGGGGCTGAGAACCAGACTCTTCGTCGGGATCGACAGTGTCGGGACCGTCGCTTTCTTCTTCGGACTGCGGCTGCGTCTCCGGGACGCCGTCCAGCGCCGAAACGGCTTTTTTGCGGTCGCGCCGGCGATTGTTCCAGAACATGAAAACGGCCAGAAGCGCGATAAAAATAGAGATAAACTGCGAAGTCGACAGGAAACCGATGACGCCGCGGTCATCGTCACGGAAAAATTCTATCACGAACCTGCCGACAGAGTAAAGCAGCAGATACATTGCGCTGACGTCACCGGTGTGCTTCCTCCGCTCATAGTACCAGATAAGAAAGCCCATGATTGCGAAGTCCCCGGCGGCCGAGAAGAGCTGCGTTGGCAGAAGCGGTACGCCGGCGGACGCAAGGCTCCCCTCCGGGAAGACTACGCCCAGAAAGGAGTCCGTCTCCCGACCGTAGCAGCATCCGGCAAGGAAGCAGCCGATGCGTCCGAAGCCCTGTGCCACAGAAATCGCAGGGGAGAGCAGGTCAAAGTATTCGAGGAATACGAGGCCGCGACGGCGGCAGTATATAACGGCTGCGATAACGCCGGTGATGATACCGCCGTAGACGACAAAGCCCTCCGATCCGAGAACAGCCAGCGGATCGCGCAGGAACCAGTCGAATTCAACGAATATATACAGTATTTTCGCACCGATAAAGCCGAACACCACGCCGAGCAGTGCGATGTCGACGCCGGCGTTTTTATCCATGCCGCGCTTTTTGGTCCGGTAAATGCACATGAGTACGCACAGCAAAAAGCCAATGGCTATCATCAGCCCGTATCCATGCACGGTGACGGGGCCGATTGTGAAAAGTTCGTTATGCAAGCGATCCTTCCCTTTCATTATATTATAATGCAGCATTATATCATGGACGCAGGCGGCAATGCCGCCCGACCCGCCGGCGCTTCCGGTGAAAACCGGCAGTGCCGGGGTTGGCCCGGGTGCAATACCTCCGGCGTGCTGCGCACATCGTCCCGCATTGCCAGGCCGCCACAGAAATATTATACCACGCCCGCGTGCAAAAGCAAATAAATATCCCTTTCCGTCGCAGACGGACCAAAAACAAAAAAAGAGCGCGCCGCAGTTTAGCTGCGGCGCGCACGGATAACTCGCCTTAACCTATGGTGATTGAGGTGCTCTCGGGGAGCTGTTTTTGCGTCTGCTTAGGCATCGAGATTCTCAGGATGCCGTCCTCATACTTGGCGGATACATCATTGCGCTCCACGTCACCGACGTAAAAGCTGCGACTGCAGGAGCCGGAGTACCGTTCCTGACGGATATAGCTGCCTTTATCGTCTTTCTCGTCCTTGTCAAGGCTCTTGGCGGCGCTGACGGTCAGGTAGCCGTCCTTCAGGTCAACATTGATCTCATCCTTTTTGAAGCCGGGCAGATCGATGTCAAGCTCATAGGAGCTATCCGTTTGCCTGATATCGGTCTTCATCAGGTTCTTTGCATGCTTACCATATAGGGGATTGCGTGTACCCCACATAGGGAGCATCGCGAAGTTGTCATTAAAGAAATCATCAAACAGGTTTTCACCAAAAATACTGGGCAACATAAGTCATTCCTCCATTCTCAATACTTATCTTGTGCCCTGCGGGAGAGCCTCATCGGTTTCTCTCCCTTGGAACGATTTTATTATAGCTCCAAGAATTAGCACTGTCAAGAGGAGAGTGCTAAATTTACAAAAAGACAATAACTTGTTCACAAAATATACGATTTTTGGACTTCGCAGGACAGCCGCGGTAATAATAACGGCTATATTAATATAAGGTATACGGACGCAATGCATCGCGGCTCCGGGTTTTGACGCCGAATCTGGGAAAATGGCGCCTGTAATTCCATAAGAATGCAAACATTATCTATTTATT
>CAZSRK010000111.1:0-2012 GCA_964609305.1 uncultured Oscillospiraceae bacterium | reverse complement strand
CGTTTCTCATCATCTCCGGAGTAATGTTTACTGTGCCTGTGCTGCCCATAGCCATAATGAAATCCTCCTTTTTTTACATTTTTACGCTCTGGTTAAGTTCTTCGTATTTGATAAAGATACCTTTGTAATACCCTGTCCCGATAATCTCCGTCAAAGTATCTGAAGTGTGCTGGATCACCACCAGCAGGTCTTCGAGCGGCTGAATAAGCACATCCTCTGCCGTCAATTCCAGCTGCCTGCCCGCCGGGGTATCCAGCGCTGTTGTCAGGTCATAGTACATCTGCTTCAGCTTGCTCTTTAATTTTTCAGTCCGCGACGCAAGAGCCTCCATATCCTGTGCCGCTGTGTTAAATGCGTTGTCATCCAAGACAATGTCCTGAGAAAGCGTCATTGAACATCACCCCCTCCTTTCGCTTCCCTAATCTTCTGCAATAACGGTTGCTTTGCATCCTCATTTAAGAGGTCACACATTTCTTCCGCCTCGTCGTACCTTCCCATATCAATGCAGGCCTGTATTCGGAAAGTAACAGCCATTATGTCCGTAGGATCCTTTATCATGGCGTTCCTGAAGAATTTTATGATCTCTTCGTACTTTGGTACTGTCTCCGCCCTTCCCAATTCTTTCATGGCGTTTGCCTCTGTATATTTTCCCAGATATCTGTACTGCAGGTTTTCACTTGTCTGCAGCTTGCGGGAATATTCTATGACCTTCTCAAAATCCTTTTTCAGGGTAAAAGCCCCGATATACAGACGGTTGATCTGGTCGATATGAGCCGGCGTATGCTGCACTTCCTGTCCGTCTAGGCGGTAAGCTATTTCTTCCTCCGGCAGCTCCTCCGGAATCTCTGTGAGGTATTCTCGGCTTCCGTCCTCGTCCGGCTCCACACTTTGAACAAGTTCTTCCAGCCCGTATTCGCCCAGATCCTCTTCGATCCTCGCGCGGTCTTCCGCAATCATCTCCTCCACATCATAATCCGAAAGTTCATGTGTCTCGGAGCGGACTTCAATGACTTCAAATCCGTTGTTGTAGGCATCTATCGGCTTCCGTGCGGCATTCAGGCACGCGATCGTCATATCCGCCTCTTCCAGCTGCAGGTGAATCTCAGCCGCGTTAAGATAGCTATCAATGACCTCTTGTACCGCAGGCCTTAGAGTCTTTAAGCTTTTGTCGATAAGCGTAAGCGCTGTGGTAAAATGCGTCCGGTCGGAATCCCGCCGATACTTCTCCAATTCTAACGCTATACGATCCATATAATAATCTACCGATGGCCCTGCGTATTTCTCTGCCATCTGCAATTCCCTTTCCGCCGTATCCAAGAGCTTCTCCTGAATCAGCAGACCAAATGCTATCTGGTATCCCTTATACTCCGAGGGCGCGACCATCTTAATCTGGTTGGCCGTATGCAGCCCATTGCGGAGATCATTCTTTATGCCATATATCACCGCTTTTCGCTGCATAATATCCACATCAATGCCTAAGAGCTGTTCTGCTTTACTCAGGTTAACAAGCGCGTCGTCATATCTCCCGATGTCGAAGCAGATAATTCCAAGCACATTATACAGTTGAGCCAGATTCTCCGGGGTGCATCCCAGCTCCTCAGCCCTGGCGAAAGAGTTCATGGCATTTGCCGCCTGGTCCGCGGTTGCCTGGGCAAATCCAAGCTCAAAATATCGGTTTCCATTTGCATCGTCGCACTTTACTGCCTGGCTGTAATTTTTAATCGCTTCATCATAGCGCGCCAGCGACATATACGCATTGCCCGCGCACTTATAAGCGTCTGGATTCTCAGGCTCCAGCGCGATAGCTTGATTAGCCAGATTTAAAGCCGTTTCATATTTCTGATTCAAGAACGCCAGTCGTGAATCAGCGATCAGTTTTTTTGCTCCCATGTTGTTCCTCGTATTTCTCTCCTTCCTGCTTGTTAAAATACAGATTAAATGTTCATCTGGTGCCTTTTAGTTTTTAAGTGTGTTCATTAACGGGTGCTCCTATATTCTTTTATCACTATTTT
>CAZSRK010000110.1:0-2030 GCA_964609305.1 uncultured Oscillospiraceae bacterium | reverse complement strand
ATTTAACATATTATTAGATTACGTCGGAAAAGTAAGAGCAGTTATAACATGTCATTTTACTACGATAAAAATGATTTATACATCATACACCTGACTGTGGTCCTATAAATGTAACCGGGATGTGCTGAGCTGTTGCCTTCTGCGGATGAACCACAGTTTTATTCATTTAACTACATTATTTCCCAGCTACTGAATTGCCGGCGATAAATCCAGAGGCCACAGCCCAGGAAAAGTCGTTGATTATCGTATTTTTGCGGCCATTGCCAAGCGAATAGAAGCTGGAGCATACGTCTCCTGCGGCATACAGGTTGTCAATCGGCCCGTTTTCACCGAGCACCCTCATGTCAGGGGCGACTTCAATTCCGCCGAATGCGCCGTCTGCGGCGAGGAAAGTGCTGAAAGCATAAAACGGCGGCGTTTTTACCGGACGCAGGTACTTTGCCGCTTTTCCAAATGCTTCGTCCTTTCCAATCTCCACAAAGCGGTTATATTCCTCGATCGTGCTTACAAATTGCTCTGTGGGAACGCCCATTTTCCCGGCAAGTTCCTCGAGAGTGTCCGCGATGAGCAGATGCTTGCCCGGCAGTTTTGCAAACTCGTGCAGCTTTTCAAGGTCTATGGGTTTCCCATAAACGGCCCCCGGTGTCACTCCCATGCCGAACGGCGCCGGAGCGCCAGTCCCCGGCTTCATATCTTTTCTGGGATCCTCAGGGACGGTCATAAGCAGTTCGTGGTCCATCACTGTAAAGGACGCTGCCTTCGTCTGTTTTACCATAAAAGGTGCTATATTTCCGACAAAGTCCTCGTTTATCCAGCGTTTGCCCTCCAGATTTACGCGAACAGCCTCTTTTTTATCTATTTGACATAGCATTTCCGTGTCTATTGGACGGCCAAAATGTATCCCCTGCATGTCGACAGGCATGCACAGGTGTCCTATGTATGCAATCGCTATCTTGTCATAATTTATTGGCACGCCGGCGTCTCGAGCCATAATAACGCCGTCGCCAGTCAGGGTATAGACACGATGACCGTACCGACGCGTAAAGGCAGTTGCATAGCCGGGCTCAACCCGGTCAAGAAGCTCCACGCAATTTATGAGGCTTCCTGTTGCTATAAGAAAATCCTTTGCATGAACGATGACATCGCCGCCGTCATCCTTTGCCCTGACTGCCGATATCCTGCCGTTTTCAAGCAGGAATTCCTGCGCCGGTGTATATGAGAGCACCGTTACCCCAAGCTCTTTGAGCTTGTTTGGTAGCTTGTTTGCGACATAGACGCCGGCCCCGTGCTCAGAGTCCTTACAGTCGACTGTCAAATCGCCGAAAGGATTGTATTTAAGCTCAAAGTACTCCTCTGGCCTGTCCCATTCGCAGCACCAGTCGAAGAAGGCGGGCAGGGCGTTCATCACATTGGTTATGAGTTGTCTGTCAAGCGTTCCGCCGGTGTTTTTAACGACGGACTCTATAACCGCCTGCGTGCGGGAGGGGAGGCCGGCCTCGCGCTCCCATTTGCTGTCTGCCATATGCAGACCTGTCGCATACGGGGTCGAGCCGGAAACACCTTTGCCTTTTTCGATAATCACTACGTTTTTACCCGCCTCGGCGGCCCGGGCGGCGGCTATCATACCGGAGGCCCCGGAACCAATTACGCAGAAATCAGCCTCATATACGAGCGGTTCGTGCGCAGGAGTATTCTCCACCGGTGCATCCGCATCATATATCGCACCGAGCAGACAACTGTCTATGCAGTTTCCGCACTGGATGCATTTTTCCTCATCGATGGCTATCTTTTCGCCGTCATAATAGGGAGCCGCCACCGGGCATGCTTTTGAACAGTTCGAGCAGACGCAGCAATTGTCATTGACCAAAAGTCTCATAATCAGTTACTCCTTAATTCTTTGATAGCTGGGAAAAGGACAGAAAAAATATGAGGTATCCATTTTATTAGCCGTGAATTCTGGTAATTATTATAATATAGGTAGTGTCAAGGATTTTTCGCAAATTAGTTTGCAGTCGCTGGAGTGAATGAAG
>CAZSRK010000109.1:0-2069 GCA_964609305.1 uncultured Oscillospiraceae bacterium | reverse complement strand
GAAGGAGTTGAAGAAGATGTTCGCAGTGGTAGCTGTTTACCCGTCGGGCCACCGGGTCCTGGTGGGATTTGCCCACACTCAGGAGGAAGTGGACGGCCTCATCAACGACTGCATTGCCTATAACGGCGAGGAAAAGCTGAAGAAGATGGGCGTTCGGTTCAATGTTGAACTTGCGGCGTAACACACGCCGGCCCGAATCACTCGGTTTTCTGAGGAAACGAAAGGAGTGCTTTTGAAATGATCGTATGGAGAGCTTACTGCAACGAAGATGTGGAACTGTCAGACCGGCAGGGCTGCAAGACCAAAAAGGAGGCCATCGACCTCTGCAAGAAGGATCGGGAATATGTGACAGGGGAATCCAGTGACGGCTCGGATCTCGGTTTCACCTACCACATCGAGAAGGTCCGGGAGATGAAGGCCGCGATTGAAGTGCTGGATGAAATCCAGCTCAACTTCGTATGACCTTGCAAAATCCCGGAAAAAGGCCGGGAACGGAGGAACAGGGCATGGGTGGTATAATTTCATACCCAAAGATACCGGACCTTCAGCGGCCTCCTACGGGCTTATTATGCCCGTTTGTTACCAGTTGGTAAAAGAAGGTGATGTTATGGAAAACCCGAAGTTTGAACAGAGGATAGCTCTGCTCGCCAGAAAGCACGGTCTGCATCTGACCTGGCAGGATGTCAAGTTCGGTTACCGGCGGGCACGGTTCGTCTGCGAAAGCCGCGAGGAGATGACGGCCATCCTAAATCTGCTCTGGCACACCCGGGGGATTTGGACGGATTACTGGTGCTGTTTTGAAGGCGAATTCGAGGGATACGCCTACGCTATGGACCGAAATGATCGGGAGCGATTTGAGAGGCAGCAGGAAAAGGAACGGCAGCGGCTTGAGGACTGGTGGATGCGCTACCACCTGGCAGATGCGGAGACCCGCCGGCTGATGGCCTGCGGAGAAGTCGAGTGAGGTGTTGGAAAATGGATGAGTTTATGGAAGGATAAACGACGCCGAATATTTTGGAAACTTTTGCTCGGCCCATTGACTTAGGCGGCCGGTGTCGTAAAGTAAAGATACAGTTAGATTACCATTTGGTATCGAAAAGGAGTGTTTCGGAAATGTTGTTCGATTTGATAATGGACCTGCTGACCGCTGGAGACCAGGTGGAAAAGGAGCGGGCCTACCGCCGGTTTGAGCGGGTGGGCATTGACCGGATGTGCGCTGACAATATGGTCGCAGAATTCTATAAGCCCGAGGGAGGTGAGGTTCATGCCGAAGTTAATGGATGCGCTTATTGATGCCGCTGAATTGCTGGACTGGTCCGTACATATCGAAGACGACTGCATCGAGTTTGAAAAGTGCAGCCCGGCGGGGGAGGACTTTATCTTCACCATCACGGGAAACGGTCAGCAACCCCACGAATAAATTCGGGGGCTTGTAAAAGCCCTGGCTGACTACCCTAAGTGCTTTGAGCACTACGTTATCCGGGAATGCCTGCTTGAGAAAAGACAGGCGCATAGGCACCGGCGGGCGTGATATCCGAACCTGCCGCTCTGCGGCGCATGGTTAAACAGTCCTGAGGGGAAGGGGCAGTGCTGTGCGCAGATAAACCCCGGAATAACATTGGGGACGGATACCTGACAGGCTACGGCCTGGGCGGCTTTCTAAGTAGTAGCCGCCACTTAAGTAGGAGGTATACCAGCATGGTATACGTACAAAACAAGTTGGGGCAACCGTTGATGCCCACGAAGAACCACCGGAAGGTGCGCATTCTCCTGAACAACGGGGCGGCAGTGGTCGCAAAACGCACACCGTTTACCATCCGACTGACAACGAGAGCAAAGACTTATGTGCAGCCCGTTGTTTTGGGCGTGGACGCCGGAAGTAAAACCATTGGTCTGTCGGCATCCACGGGAAAGGAAGAGTTGTTCGCCGCCGAGGTCACGCCCCGGAACGATGTAGTGAAAAACCTGTCCACTCGACGGGAGTTCCGCCGCGCCCGGCGGCACCGTAAGACCCGGCATCGCAAGCCCAGATTCAACAACCGAGTCCACAGCAAGCATAAGGGCTGGCT
>CAZSRK010000108.1:0-2238 GCA_964609305.1 uncultured Oscillospiraceae bacterium | reverse complement strand
ATTTTTCAAAGGTTTTCTGCAAGTTTCAACGGTGATGGCGAATGTTGCGCGCGGCGCTATACTGCCGCGGTTCCGTCGGGCGCCTCCGGCGGCCCCATTTCTTTGTTACGCGACAAAGAAATGGGGGAAAGAAAACGCGCTTGGGGCTGCGGCCCCAAGACCCCGTGGGGCTGCGCGGCGGTACGGCTTTTGGAGGACGCCAAACCTGGCAGTCTCTGCCGTCCCGTTTTTGTGCGTTCGGCCCGTGGCACGGCTGCCGCCGCCCCGCCGCGACTGTTGGGCCGCCAAATTTGCCGCCAGCTGCGTTGTACCGGGTGCCAGCAATGCCGCACGAGGGCGCTGTACACCCCTTTTGCCGCCCGATCCCGGAAAGACGCACAGACTACCTGATTTGTCACGCGACAAAGAAATGGGGGAAAGAAAACGCGCTTGAGGCTGCGGCCCCAAGACCCCGTGGTGCTGCGCGGTGGTACGGCTTTTGGAGGACGCCAAACCTGGCAGTCTCTGCCGTCCCGTTTTTGTGCGTTCGGCCCGTGGCACGGCTGCCGCCGCCCCGCCGCGACTGTTGGGCCGCCAAATTTGCCGCCAGCTGCGTTGTACCGGGTGCCAGCAATGCCGCACGAGGGCGCTGTACACCCCCCTTTTGCCGCCCGGTTTCGGAAAGACCGTACAGACCTGTGACAAAGAAATGGTGCCGCCGGCGTGAATCGCTCTCAAGCGATTCTATAGCCCTAAAGCCGCCGCCGGCGGCTCATGGGAGGCAGTACAACGTATCAGATTTGCGGATCGGTATCCGTAGAAAAAGGCCGCGCACATTCCGAACAAATCCGGAACACGCGCAGCCTTCTTTGTCTGCAAAAAATAAGAGAACCGGTCAGGGTTGTTCCCTATGGCTTGACATCCATAATCAGAATTTGGCATGGATTTTTCTCATCCCACAGCGTTGGAAAACACTCAAACTCGACAAATCCCAAGCTTTTATAAAACTGATTTGTCCGGTCATAGCTGTCATAGCAGCCTTCCCGCACGGTTTTGACCTGCAAAAAAGCATAGCCATGGGCTGCGGCATAGGTAAAAAGCTGCGAAAACAGCTTCCGTCCCAGCCCAGCGCGGTGATACGCCCGCTTCACGCCCATGACCCAAATCTCCGCCGTTTTGTTTCCCGTCTGCCGCAGAACCACAAAGCCTACGGCGCTGCTGCCGTCATACGCCGCCCAAAACGGATACTCTGCGCAGCCGCGCACATACGCCGCCGTACTCTCCGGGACGCCGAACCAGTCTGGCAGATCAGAAAGCACCTCTGCGCAGATGGACGTTTTTGCGGCAGGGTCTACGACCTCTTCCAGCCGATACAGCTGCTTTTCAGCCATCTGCAATACCTCCAGTGAAAAAAACAATGGAGCAGCAGCTGCTGCTCCATTGTGATTGAAAATGCTTACGCCTCTTCGATGTCGATAACGACGCCGGAGCCGACGGTACGGCCACCCTCACGGATAGCGAAACGCAGGCCCTTCTCGATGGCGATGGGGGTGATCAGTTCGACCTTCATATCGACGTTATCGCCGGGCATGCACATCTCCACGCCGTCGGGCAGGGTGATGATGCCGGTTACGTCGGTGGTACGGAAGTAGAACTGGGGACGATAGTTGTTGAAGAAGGGGGTGTGACGGCCGCCTTCGTCCTTGGACAGGACGTAAACCTGACCAACGAACTTGGTGTGGGGCTTAATGGAGCCGGGCTTGCAGAGAACCTGGCCGCGCTCGATGCCCTTCTTGTCCACGCCGCGGAGCAGCGCGCCGATGTTGTCGCCAGCCTCAGCGTAGTCCAGCAGCTTATGGAACATCTCGATATCGGTGACGACAGTGCTCTTGATCTCGTCTGCCAGACCGACAATCTCAACAGGCTCGTTCTTCTTGATCATGCCGCGCTCCACACGACCGGTAGCAACGGTGCCACGGCCGGAGATGGTGAAGACGTCCTCGACGGGCATCAGGAAGGGCAGATCGTCGTTACGGGCAGGGGTGGGGATATAGTTGTCAACAGCGTCCATCAGTTCCTTGATGCAGGCATACTCGGGCGCGTTGGGATCGGTGGACTCGGACACCAGGGCCTCCAGAGCGGAGCCTCTGATGACGGGGATGTCGTCGCCGGGGAACTCGTAGAAGGACAGGGTCTCGCGGACTTCCATCTCCACCAGCTCCAGCAGCTCCTCGTCGTCGACCTGATCGCACTTGTTCA
>CAZSRK010000107.1:0-2322 GCA_964609305.1 uncultured Oscillospiraceae bacterium | reverse complement strand
AATGACCGTCCGAAAAGGAATACCCCGGCTGGGGAAGCACCGCAAGGAGCCGGACTTCGGGACAAAATGTCCCGAAGCTGTGGGGAGCGTGCCAATGCCGAAACACGCCGCAGAAATGGGGCAGGAAGCCTTTTCGGGGGAACGGCAACGGAAAACAAATGGAGGGACGCATGAAAGAAAATCCATATAAACGCCTGTCGCCGTTGGAACGCAGACCGGACGGCACGCCCTACCACATGACCCCGGCGCAGAGGAAACAGGCGGCCAGCTTGATACGCCGGGAGTGCTGTTGCTGTGAGGACGGCAACTGCATTGTCCTTGACGATGGGGACAGCGACACCTGCGGTATATCCGTCAATACAAACGGATACTCTACACCAATCTGCTGATAAGCGGCAAGCTGAACAGCCATCTTGCCAATATTAACGAACAGGCAGATTGGGGCTGGTAAAGCAGATGGCAGAGCGTGAGGACGTGACCGAGCAGCTAAAAGCGGAAAATCAGATGGAATGGGTTGGGGCAATGAACAGTATTCAGCACAGGGCAACGGAGATTATAAATACTGAATTGATTTATAGCTGATGTAGCGTCAATAATCGCAGAATGGAGCAGATAGGGGTATTTCCTTATCTGCTCTTTTGTCGTTTATAGTAAACTTTTCGTCGATAAGAGCATTACACGAGTTAGTACTCCGATTGACAATGAAAAGCGTTTGTGCTACAATATAGTCAAATATTAGACGGCCTGATATTGTAAGGAGGCTTTTTATGGAACGAGAAGAAGTAAGATCGTATGTCAACCAATACTGTAAGTTAAGAGATATTCAGTTCGCAGCCTACGAGTTATATGCTAGAAAACACGGTCTGACAGCAAAGGAGCTGTTTGTATTAGACATTATTTGGTTTGCGCCTGATGGGTGCTTGCAATCGGATATATGCGAACGGCTTTCCGCCACCAAACAGACAGTCAGCGCCATTATCAAGAAGTTCTTGAAACAGGGATATGTTTCTTTGACAGAATCCGAAACAGACCGCAGAAATAAAATCGTCCGTTTCACAGAATCCGGCAAAGACTATGCCGGGAAAATCATTCCGCCTGCCGCCAATGCTGAAATATCTGCTATGGCTGAATTGCCCCCAGAGGATATTACGGAGCTTGTGCGTTTGACAACGCTGTTTTCTCATTGCATGAAAGAAAAATTCAGTAAGATCGGGGAGGACTAAAATATGCGCTTTAGCCGGTATCTTCGCGAGGAGGAGAGAAGCGAGGCAACCGTTGAAAAATATCTGCGGGAGACCAGACGCTTTTACGCCTGGATGGATGGCAGGGAGGTGACGAAAATCACCGTCACACTATGGAAAGAGCACCTGATTGAACGCGGATACAGCCCCTCCACAGTTAACGGGAAGCTGACGGCTCTGGATCGACTTCTCCGCTTCCTTGGATGGGAGGAATGCTGTACCAAACACCTGAAGCAGCAACGGAAGCTGTTTCGCGACGACAGCCGGGAGCTTACAAAGCAGGAGTACGAGCAGCTTCTTGCGATTGCTGAAAAAACAGGCAGAGAGCGCCTGCACCTTCTGATGGAGGCAATCTGATCGACAGGCATCCGTGTCAGCGAGGTAAAATATATAACGGTGGAGGCGGCGCAGCGCGGCAGGACGGAGATATCGCTCAAGGGAAAAATCCGCACGATACTCATCCCCGGAAAGCTGAGCAGAAAGCTGCTCAAATACGCCCGAAAAAACGAAATCGCCGCCGGCGAGATATTCCTCACCAGAGGCGGCAATCCGCTGTCCAGAAAACAGATCTGGGCGGAGATGAAAACCATATGTGAAAAGGCGGGAGTAGCCACGAGCAAGGTGTTTCCGCACAATCTGAGGCATCTTTTTGCGCGGACCTTCTATCGTATATGTAAAGATGTGGCGAAGCTGGCCGACGTCCTGGGCCATTCCAGTATTGAGACGACGCGCATCTACCTCATCTCGACAGGCGCCGAACACGAGAAGACGCTGGAACGTATGAAACTGGTGTTATAGGACAGAATACGCCTTCTGTCTCAGTTCAGGCAGAAGCAATACGAAGTTGCATATCCAAAAACTCTATATGCAGCCGAATCTTTCCGGTAATTCCGTTAATTGTTACTTGTAAATACCAAAAATGGCGCAAAAATACAGCCGTTACGCATGCTACTGCGCGGCGGCCTATATTCCTGCGCCCATTTTTTTAAAATCAACGTATTTACAAACTCTACCCCCGTGTGTTAATATTAAGAAGCTGTACCAATAGGCTAAAACCTTTTAAGTAAAGTGTGAAAAGCGG
>CAZSRK010000106.1:0-2395 GCA_964609305.1 uncultured Oscillospiraceae bacterium | reverse complement strand
TGAGGCAGCCCGGATTCCTTGATTTTCATCTTTCGTTTATCTATGATCAGCATGGTGACCTGCTGCTTGGACTGCTCGATCTGCTCTTGCTGTTCATCCGCCTTTTTTTGACGCCTCTTACCGACAAAATATAAAATAAGAAAGACCGCAATAACAACTACCGCGATAATGATAAGAACCTGCCACCAATACATATCTACACCTCCATTTATTTGCCTTGGAACATTCTAGCATTTGGCTATAAAAAAGGCAAGATTATGCTTGAAATGTCTTGTATATTATGTTAGTAGATGTATGAGCCATTGCAATTATATAAAATGGTGATGGTTAAAGAGATTGTGATAAAAACGTGTAGGGTCAGTTGAGCCGGCGGGAGGGCGGCGTATAAAAATAATCAAGGAGGAAGTAAAGCCGTGAAGTACATAATAGCGCTCGATCAGGGCACTACGAGTTCGAGGTGCATAATTTTCGACCACAGCGGACGCATCTGTTCGGTGGCTCAGAAAGAATTTACACAGTATTATCCGCAGCCGGGGTGGGTTGAACACGATCCGATGGAGATATGGGACACAACGCTGGATGTGGCGCGCGCTGCCATGCAAAAGATAAAGCTCCAAGCGCACGACATAGCGGGAATCGGCATAACGAACCAGCGCGAGACAACCATTGTTTGGGACAAAAACACTGGGGAACCCGTGTACAACGCCATCGTCTGGCAGTGTCGCCGCTCGAGCGGCATAGTTGACGAGCTCACTAAAGCCGGATACTCGGATATGATATGCGGCAAGACGGGCCTCATACCCGACGCGTATTTCTCCGGGACGAAACTCAAGTGGCTGCTAGAAAACGTCTCGGGCGTGCGCGTGCGAGCCGAGGCGGGAGAGCTCTTGTTTGGAACGGTGGATACATGGCTAATCTGGAAGCTGACGGGCGGCGCGGTGCATGTCACGGACTACACGAACGCGAGCCGCACCATGCTTTTCGATATTAATCGGCTGTGTTGGGACGAACAACTACTTAAACTTCTGGAAATCCCGCAATGTATGATGCCGGAGGTTCGGCCGTCCAGTCAGATTTACGGTTGGTCGAGTCATGAACTTTTCGGAGGAGAGATTCCTATCGCGGGCGCGGCGGGAGACCAGCAGAGCGCGCTCTTCGGTCAGTGCTGTTTCGCCCCGGGCGACGTCAAGAATACGTACGGCACGGGATGTTTTCTGCTGATGAACACCGGCAGTGAGCCGGTAATAAGCCGCAATGGGCTGATTACCACGATTGCCGCCACACTCTCCGGTCAGCTGCAGTACGCGCTCGAGGGAAGCGTGTTCACCGCCGGCGCAGCTGTGCAGTGGCTGCGCGATGAGTTGGGCATTATATCTAGCGCGTCCGAGTCCCTCGAATATGCGTTGAGCGTTCCGGACGCGGCCGGTGTTTACGTCGTACCGGCCTTTACCGGGCTGGGAGCACCATATTGGAATCAGTACGCGCGCGGTATGATAACCGGCATAACGCGCGGATTCTCGAAGCCTCATCTTGTGCGTGCGACACTCGAGAGCATTGCGTATCAGACGCGCGACATCTGTGAGGCGATGGAAAATGATGCGGGTGTTCCGCTCACGGGGATGAAGGTCGACGGAGGAGCCTCTGCGAACGATTTCCTGATGCAGTTCCAGAGCGATATACTCGGCACAGAAGTCGTCCGTCCCGAGTGCATAGAGACGACGGCGATGGGTGCGGCGTACCTCGCCGGACTGGCCGTCGGGTATTGGGAGAGCCTAGACGATGTTCGAGCGAACTGGGTGACTGGGAGTGTATTCCGCCCGGAGATGGATGAGGCGAGGCGAACCACACTGCTAAAGGGCTGGCGGAAAGCCGTTAATTCCACACTACTCTGGACGGAATAGGAATTTTAACCTATAAATCTGCCAAATCTGCCAAAAGGTGCAAGGCAAACGGGTTGAGGTAGCAAATACTAGGGAAACGTGTTATACTTGCTTGGTGAGTTTGAAGATACCAGTGTACAAGGTCTAAGCTCAGGCGAGCGTCTCACAAGTGGGCGCAAGACCTTGGAACCCGCCCCGACACGAGTATGTAAGCGGGATGTATATCCCGCGAACCGAGCAACGAGGTTTAGATTTTTTGTCGCGATTAAAACGTTTTTTAAAAAAAATCAAAAAAAAGATTGTTTTCAGAAAGGGACATTCCCCAAGAAAGAAACATCCCTCCGGCAGAAAAAGACGCCGAAACAGGCACCGCTGGCGGGGATTGCTCCTGCTTCTTATCGCCGTAGCGGCGGTTGTCCTCGCCGTTTTTTTGGTTTCAAGACTGATTACCGCGCTGCGTGAAAGCAACGGAGCCGAGGAGGCGGAAGTCCAACACGACGAAGTTGCCATAAGTG
>CAZSRK010000105.1:0-2430 GCA_964609305.1 uncultured Oscillospiraceae bacterium | reverse complement strand
CCTGCTCCGTCCACAGCAGGGCGGAGTTTACGGCTTTTCGCCAACCCTTTAGCAGGGTGGTGCGCCTCGCCTCACCCATCTTTGGGCGGAAGACCTTCCCCGTCGCCCAGTTTGCTCGGACGTCGTCGAGGCTCTCCCAATACCCGACGGCCAGCCCGGCGAGGTACGCCGCACCCATCGCCGTCGTCTCTATACACTCGGGACGGACGACTTCTGTGCCGAGTATGTCGCTCTGGAACTGCATCAGGAAATCGTTCGCAGCGGCTCCGCCGTCGACCTTCAACCCCGTGAGCGGAACCCCCGCATCGTTTTCCATCGCCTCACAGATGTCGCGCGTCTGATACGCAATGCTCTCGAGCGTCGCGCGCACAAGATGCGCCTTCGAGAATCCGCGCGTCATGCCGGTTATCATACCGCGTGCGTACTGATTCCAGTATGGTGCTCCCAGACCGGTAAAGGCCGGGACGACGTAAACGCCGGCCGTATCAGGAACTCTCAACGCATATTCTAACGACTCGGCCGCGCTGGATATAACGCCCATCTCGTCGCGCAGCCACTGTACCGCCGCGCCGGCGGTGAACACGCTGCCCTCGAGCACGTACTGCACCTGACCGGAGATTGTGGCTGCAATCGTGGTGATCAACCTATTGCGGCTTATTACCGGCTCGCTGCCAGTGTTCATCAGCAAAAAGCAGCCCGTTCCGTATGTGTTCTTGACATCGCCCGGGGCGAAGCAGCATTGACCAAAGAGCGCACTCTGCTGGTCGCCCGCCGCACCCGCGATGGGAATCTCCCCTCCGAAAAGTTCATGGCTCGACCAGCCGTAAACCTGACTGGACGGTCGAACCTCCGGAAGCATACTGTGCGGGATATCCAGAAGTTTGAGCAGTTGTTCATCCCAGCACAGCCGCTTGATATCGAAGAGCATGGTGCGGCTCGCGTTCGTGTAGTCGGTGACATGCGCCACGCCGCCCGTCAGCTTCCAGATTAGCCATGTGTCCACCGTTCCAAACAGGAGCTCTCCCGCCTCGGCTCGCCCGCGCACACCCGGAACGTTTTCGAGCAGCCACTTGAGCTTCGTCCCGGAGAAATACGCGTCGGGTATGAGGCCCGTCTTGTCGCGTATCATATCCGAGTATCCGGATTCAATGAGCCCGTCAACTATGCCGCTCGAACGGCGGCATTGCCAGACGATGGCGTTGTACACGGGCTCTCCGGTGTTTTTGTCCCAAACAATGATTGTCTCACGCTGGTTAGTTATACCGATTCCCGCTATGTCGTGCGCTTGGAGCTTTATCTTTTGCATGGCAGCGCGCGCCACGTCTAGCGTCGTGTCCCATATCTCCATCGGGTCGTGCTCAACCCACCCCGGCTGCGGATAATACTGTGTAAATTCCTTCTGCGCCACCGAACAGATGCGTCCGCTGTGGTCGAAAATTATGCACCTCGAGCTCGTCGTGCCCTGATCAAGCGCTACTATGTACTTCACGACTTCACTTCCTTCCTGATGATTTTTCTCCGCTGCCCTCTCGTCGGCTCAGCTGGCCCTGCCCCCATTTCCAACCACGCCGCCTTGCTGCTCATTCGAGATAACCAGCACCACGGCGGACAGCGCACTCATCGCGCCCTCATTGTCACATTTCTATGTTTGAAGAATCATCCTCTTTTAGAAAACCTTCCAGTTCCTCCATTCCCTCTCCTGTTACCGCGCTTACACAGAAAACGGGAGACGCTCCGGCAAGTTCCAGAAGCTCTTTTGCCTGAGAAATCTGCTCCTGTGAGGCTATGTCAGCCTTTGTGACAATCCCTGCTACCTGCATGGGAAAAGCGGCGGCCTGTCCCGGTGGAAAACAGTAGATTTCCCGGCTTGCGTCCTGAACGAAAAATACCAGCTCCGCCCCCAGCGCCGTTACCAGCAGAGATTTTCGAAGCCCCCTGTTCTCCAGATACTCTCCCGGAGTGTCAATGGTTCGGTTATAAACTTCGATTGATTGTGTTTTTTTATATTTCAGCTCCAGCCCGTTGACCCTCTGGAGAATCGTCGTTTTCCCGCAACCTGTGCTTCCAATCAAAATGATTCTTTTCATGTCTTTGTTATCATTGCGGGAGTAAACTGCAATTTTTTTGAAAGAACGTCAAGCACATCCCGGATCGCCGCTTCCACGTCAGCCACATCGCCGTTGATTATCAACGAGCCATTGAACCTGTCTACAAATACCACATCTACATTGGCCGCCTTGGAAGCCAGGTCCGCCCCTATGATCGCTCCTTCACTGGGCGTAATGGTCATAATTCCCAGAGCTCCATGGCGCTCTCCCACCACTCCCATTTTCTTATATAAATCTGCCTGTGGATTTGCAATCACGTGCGCCAGTGTCACCTGCTTGCCCGGTACAAATTCCTGTATGATCCTTTGTTTTTCCTGCGGCA
>CAZSRK010000104.1:0-2513 GCA_964609305.1 uncultured Oscillospiraceae bacterium | reverse complement strand
AAAAACACTTCGCGGCAATTCGCGGCGTCATCAAGTGGTTGATATGTGGTTGATGGATTTTTCCGACGCTGAACTCTAAACTTGGAACGGAGGAAATAAACTAATGGATAAACAGAAACTCACGCAGAAGATTGTAAACAATGCGTCATGTCCCGACGGCAAGCGGTTTGAATATATAATGGACGCCGCGCTCCCCGGCTTCGGCATTCAGATAACGAACGCAGGCGCGAAGTCATATATAATTCGCTTCCAGCATAAGGGGCGGCGCGAATGCCGGACGTTCGCGCCTGTGGAATCTATGACGTTAACTGCGGCCCGCACTCGCGCGAGGGAACTAATCGGGGAATATCTGAAAGGCGGAGACCCGCTGAAGGTCGAGACGAAAAAGAAGCGAGCCGCGAAGCTCACCATCCTCCAGCTCTATCAGAAATGGGAGAAGTGGTCTCAGTAACAGAAGCTGGAGAGGGTGACCACTAAGAACATGATAGGCGCGATCGCCCAATATTTCGACGTGGAGAAGAAAAAGGCTGAGTCCCTTACGGCGCGAGATCTGGAAAATTACAAGAACGAGCGCACCAAGAGGGGCAACAAGCCCAGCTCCATAAACAGGATGCTTCGGGAGCTGAAATATCTCTATGCCTGGGCATCTACGCAGGGGCTTCTATCCGAGGATTTCAAATATCCAGATGGTGTCAAGATGCTGAGCGAAGCGATGCTTTCGCCGAAGGCCCACCATCTCAGCGACGTCGAAGTCAAAAAGCTGCTGGATACGGTCGATAAGCTCGTCGATGAAAAGCCTGACAAGGGCTATCTCCGCCCGATTATACTGTTCGCCCTCAATACTGGCATCCGAATACACTCGATAGTCCAGCTTGAGTGGCGCGACGTGTTGAGGCTGGACGAGGACGGCGGTGAGCTTCATATCCGCGCGGCCTGCATAAAGACGCGCAAGGATGAAAATATTTCTTTGTCGGCCGCCGCCGCGTCGATTCTGAAGGAGCTCGCGTCAAAAGGAAAACTCTGCGATACGGACAGGATATTTACGACGTTCACCGTTGAGCATATCAACAAGTCTATAAAAAAGATAATGGTATCCGCAGGATTAGGACAATACAGCGCCTATTCGCTCCGCCACAACTATGCGACATCATTGTATCTCGCGGGGGCCAGTCCCATCGAGATCCAGTTACAGATGTGCCATCGTAATTTCAGGACGACGCAGAAATATATCCACGCCGACTACGAGCACCAGAAAGCTGTAGCCAACAAACTTTCGTTCGGCGTCTCTGACGTTGCGTAACGATGCTGCAAGCGTTGTAAAAGTGCGCAAGAACCACAAAGTTCAATAAGGGGGGCGGCTGCGCCCTCTTTAATTTTTGTCTGCACTCTTCATCACGCGCGACTACTAAGCCGCTCCATCGCCAAGCCTATCAGCCTGTCCGTATAATCTGCCATGAACAGCGGGATATTCAGAAGGTCTCCGTCAAGTTTCAAATTCTCCAGCGAGAACCGCACCCGCAGCTTTACCTGATCAGCGAACAGCTCTTTGAATTTGCGGAGGCTTTTACCGCTTAAGTTGGCTTCCGCCTTGACCTCGACGGGGAATATATCGTTTTCTCTCTGAATTAGGAAGTCTACCTCGTACGGAGGGTTAACCTGGCTCCAGTAGCGCGGCTCGGTCTCAAACTGCGTCAGCAGTGACTGAAGCACATAGTTCTCCGACAGAGCGCCCTTAAATTCTATGAACAGCCGATTGCCTTCTCCAAAGGCTGTAGGGGCGAGCTGCGCCAGACGGCGCAGAAGCCCTACGTCCGCAAGATAAATTTTGAACGCGGAGAGGTCGTCATATGCGGAGACAGGCAGTTTAGGCGCTGAGCTTCTGTACACCTTATGCACGAGCCTCGCGTTGACGAGCCATTGCAGCGCCTCTTCGTACTCACGCGCGCGGGCTCCTTCTTTGACGACTCTGTACAGGAATTTTTTGTTTTCCCTCGCCAGCTGCGACGGGACGGACTTCCAGATCATAGATATTTTGGGATACTCGCTCACGCCCGGATGCTTGGCGAAGTCGCGCTCGTATGCGTCTATAATGTCGGAGAGCGCCGACTGCATGGCTTCTACGTCGCGGGCCTCAGTCCACATAAGCACCGGCTCAGGCATACCGCCGGTCACATAATACATCTTGAGCTTTTCGCACAGCGGATTAAAAAAAGCATCCGGCAGCGGTTCGATGACATCCACGCCGTCCAGAAACGCAGAGAAGTTCTCGTCTCCGTTTGCAAGTAGAAATTCGCTGAACGTCATGGGATTAACCTGCATAAAGTTGACCTTGCCGACGGGGAACGAAGCCGGCTTTGCAAGAGCTATGCCCAGCAGAGAACCGGCGCAGGCGACGTAATACTGCGGGGCATTCTCGCAGAAATATTTCATAGAATTGATAACCTTCGGACAATTCTGCACCTCGTCGAAAATTATCAGAGTCTTCTCCGGCAGAATTTTCTGCCCGCTCGCCA
>CAZSRK010000103.1:0-2666 GCA_964609305.1 uncultured Oscillospiraceae bacterium | reverse complement strand
AATTGTATATTTCCTTAGTAATTTCTTTTATTATATGTATAGAGGGTGACTGCAATGGCTAACGAAAAGTATAAGATGAGTCAGGAGCGTCTTGACGCTCTGAAGGAGGAGCTCCATTATCTCCAGACTGTACGCGAAAAAGAGGTTTCCGAGCTTATTAAGGAAGCGCGCAGCTTTGGCGATCTGTCCGAGAACAGTGAGTATGACGAGGCCAAGACCGAACAGGGAAAGCTCTACTCCAAGATAGCTGAGCTGCAGAACCTTATTGAAAACGCAGAGATTATTGAACGTGTCGTTGTTGAAGGAACTGTCGCGATCGGAAGCGTGGTCAGAGTTCTGGATGTTTCGGAGGGTTATGAAGAAGAGTACACTATCGTGGGATCTCAGGAGGCTGATCCCATGCAGGGCCGTATTTCCGATGACTCTCCCTTTGGACGCGGGCTGATCGGGCGCAAGATTGACGATATCGTCACTGTCGAGGCTCCCGCTGGAGAGCTGAAGTTTCGTATAGTAGCCATCGAGAACAACTGACGAGGAAACGATATATGAGTGAACAGAACAGAGAAGGTGTTGCCGAACGGGAGGATTTGTCTGAACTGCTGCAAATCCGCCGCGACAAACTAAAGGCGCTCCAGGATGAAGGCCGCGATCCATTTGTAAAGACAAAGTTTGCAAGAAGTGCGTGGTCTGAGGATATTAAATCCGATTTCGACGGTTATGCGCTCGAGACGGTGTCTGTGGCAGGGCGCATAATGTCAAAACGAGGCATGGGCAAGGCGATTTTCTGCCATATCAAGGATGATAAGGGACAGATCCAGCTCTATATCCGTTCCGACTCCGTCACCGAACAGGAATTTGCCGATTTTAGAAAGTATGATATCGGTGACATTATCGGAGTGTCTGGATATGTGTTCAAAACAAAGACTGAGGAGATAACGATCCACGTTGCCAAGGTTGAGCTCTTGAGTAAGTCTCTGCGTCCGCTTCCGGAGAAGTTCCATGGCATGACGAATACCGAGCTCAAATACAGGCAGAGGTATGTAGATCTTATCATGAGCGACGACAGTCGCCGCAATTTTGAGATACGCTCGAAATTCATCAGTTTCATCCGCCGATTCCTGGAAAACAGGGGATACATGGAGGTCGAGACACCTGTCCTCAACACGATCTCCGGGGGTGCGACGGCAAGGCCGTTTATCACGCACCACAACGCGCTTAACCTGGACATGTATCTGCGCATCGCGACTGAGCTTAATCTAAAACGACTCATAGTCGGTGGTATTGAGCGCGTCTATGAGATCGGCCGTATTTTCCGCAATGAGGGAATGGACACCAGGCATAATCCGGAGTTCACGACCGTAGAGCTTTATGAGGCTTATGCGGATTTCAACGACATGATGGATCTGTTTGAGGAGCTGCTCAGCACCGCTGCCAAGGAAATACTCGGGACGTATGAGGTGGAGTGGCAGGGTGAGAAGATCGATCTTAGCCCCGGATGGCCCAGGCTTACAATGGCCGAGGCGGTAAAGCAGCATCTTGGCATTGACTTTATGAAGATAGAATCTGACGAGGAGGCCGTTGCCGCTGCGAAAAAGGCCGGCGTCGATATGGACAAGGTCGAGCAGACCTGGGGACATGCTCTCTATGAGTGCTACGACCAGAAAGTTGAAAGTCTGATAATCCAGCCCACATTTATAACGATGCACCCGGTTGACGTTTCCCCCCTTGCTAAGCGCAGTCCGAAGGATCCGCGGCTCACAGAGCGGTTTGAGCTCTTCATCTGCCGCAGTGAGATGGGCAACGCGTTCTCTGAGCTGAATGATCCAATCGACCAGAAGCAGCGTTTTCTAAAGCAGGTCGAGCTGCGTGACAAGGGCGACGACGAGGCTGGTATGATGGACGAAGACTTTATAAATGCCCTTGAGTATGGTATGCCCCCGACCGGAGGGCTTGGTATCGGTATCGATCGCTGCATAATGATGCTTACAAATTCTTCATCGATAAGAGACGTAATTTTGTTCCCTACGGTCAAACCGCTTGATAGAAATGACGATCCGAATCTGTCGGCCAAAAAGATTTCTGAGGAGAATGCGAAAGAGGCGGAGGTTATAGATTTCTCCAAAGTGGAGATCGAGCCGCTGTTCAAGGATTTCGTGGATTTTGAGACCTTCTCCAAAACCGATTTCAGAGCAGTCAAGGTGCTTGCCTGCGAAGCTGTACCGAAGTCCAAGAAGCTTTTGAAGTTTACCTTAGACGATGGTACAGGCACAGAACGCACGATTTTAAGCGGTATTCACGCATATTACGAGCCAGAGGAGCTTGTGGGCAAGACCTGCATTGCAATCGTCAATCTGCCGCCAAGACCGATGATGGGTATTGACTCCTGCGGTATGCTGATTAGTGCAGTACACCACGAGGAAGGCGAAGAAAAGCTCCATCTTCTGATGGTAGATGACCATATTCCGGCTGGGGCAAAGCTATATTAAATGGGATTTTTAAAGCGGGATAATTGCTTCTCGCGTCAAATAATCTAAATAATATATATTTCATAGAAAATCTTGTTTCTACGAAAGAATGGGCAGTCCCTGAGAGGGACTGCCCATTTATAAATATTTAACATATTATTAGATTACGTCGGAAAAGTAAGAGCAGTTATAACATGTCAT
>CAZSRK010000102.1:0-2709 GCA_964609305.1 uncultured Oscillospiraceae bacterium | reverse complement strand
CGGGTAACGCCCGCCGAAGGCGACTTCAGGACAAGTGCAACAGAAATATACCGCCGGGGCTTCGAGCCTAAACCATGTCAACTGTTATGCCCGCATATTTCAGGGCGAAGATGGTATTCAGGCTGTCGGTCCGGTAAGGGTGGAAAGGCGAGGTAAGAGCTCACCCGCTGGCATGGAAGTGTTTCAGCGCTGTAAACTCTATCCGGAGCAACACCGTGGAGGGGACATCAGGCTTGCCCGGCCGTTCCCGAGGAGGTGGCTTGAGCGTGCCGGTAACGGTACGCCTAGATAGATGGCTGTTCAAGACAGAACCCGGCTTACAGACCTGCTCGTTACAAAAATATGTGCGCCGAAACGTAAATCCGTTTCGGCGCACTTTCTATTTATATTGACTCAGGGTCTGATGTCCGGCCCTTCTTCGGCGTATATCTCCGCAATGAACGAGGCCCAGTTGGTGTATTCCTTTATGCAGTGGCCAAACAGGGAGCGTGGCGCGATCTCAGGTATGCTCTCCCCGTCGGGGACGAGCTTAACGATGCTCCCGTCGTCACTGACGCCGTAGCCCATCCAGAAATGGGATACCATTGTGACGCCACCGTCCTCCTCCATTATTTTGTGGGCCATGATGGCGGGCGTACTGCTTTTTCCGTTGCCGCAGACCATCGCCGCACAGCCATCACCACCGATTTTTGACATGTCGAAGCCGAGGTCAGAGGGTTTTTTGAAGCTTATGACCAGCGGATCGGCGCCAAGCCCTATATCCTCCAGGATATCGTGGTTTACGCCCCAGCTCTTCTCCTCCATCGGGACATTAGGGTCAAGTATGTATTCGACATTGTCAGCACGTGCATAGTAGTGGTCGTCGTGGTCCCAGAGCTTATAGCGCAGGTCGGGACCCACGCAGTGCCAACCGAACCACCAGTTGAACATGTCCTTTGTGACGCCGGGCATGAACTGCGTATTGGCGACGAAACCGGTCCCGTCTGGCGCAATGCAGAATCCGGTTTTCAGATAGCCGGTCTCCCTGTCCAGAAACCGATTCCTCTCTGATACAGGCATTGCCAGCGAGGGATCGGCGGGCTCACCGTCGCGTATCCTGATCTTTTCCTGTGCGACCGGCGCCAGCTCACGATAAAAATACTTCACATATGGCAGTTTTTTTTCCTCTTCAGTAAGCGGGACCATTGTTACTCCTCCTTTATTCATTTATTCGTTTGCATATTACTTCTAAATCATGAAAAAGTAAAGCGTATTTTATGCACTGTTCTCCCTGCCCGTACTGCTCAGGGTGCGTAAAGACTCTTTACTTCAACTCCCGTCTGATATAAAACATGCAAAATGAAGCTACGGCCCTCCGGCCGCAGCTTCATTTTGCCGTTTCGGACAACTGGCCGCATGTCACGCCGCACCCGGGATGCCGTTTGCTATGCCTTCCTCGTGCTTTCTGGCCTCCTCCGGAGACAGATCCGTTACGTTCCAGATATTAGTCCGGATAGCGCCCGGAGCAATAGCGTTCACGCGCACTCCATCCGCCGCCAGTTCCAGCGCCCACACCCGGGTGAAGTTTTCCACCGCCGCTTTAGCGCCCACATACATAGACAGATTCGGCGCGCAATGTGTAGCACCGACACTGGACAGGTTGATGATGCAGCCTCTGGATTCACGTATCATCGGCAGAGCGTTGATCGTCATATTGACCAGCGCCCGCACATCCAGGTTGAACGCCCGGTCATAATCGCTTATCTTAACCTCGGTTATGGGCTGGACAGGACACCATCCGGCATTGTTAACAAGTATATCCAGCCGGCCAAATTTCTCGCGCACCGTGTTAATTACCAGTTCGACCGTCTCATCCCTGGTGATATCTCCGACCACATAGCCGATTTTGCCGTCCGCTTCGGCCGTCTCCCGAAGGGCAGATTCGGTCCTGCCAACGATGATAACATTAGCACCGTCCCTTGCAAATCTCCGTGCAATTGCTCTGCCGATGCCCGAGCCCCCGCCGGTCACGACTGCCACTTTCATTTCCAAATTAGCCACTTGTCATTACTCCCGTCTTTCTATATTTCAAATTCCGTTCAAATGCAAGAAGTCTGTCCAGTCAAAATACCACGGTTAGCGTACAGGTACAGCTTTTCTATTTCTGCCCGTCCACATCGGGAACCATTTCCGCATAGCTCCTGAGCATTTCAGGCGTGCTGACATAATACCGTTTCTTCCTGTCAAGCTGCGCAATCTTCTCCATTTCGCCATCGGTCAGCGAAAAATCAAACAGGGCGAAGTTATCCCTGATATGTTCGGGGTTTTTGGAGCCCGGGATAACTATGTTGCCGTCCTGTATATGCCAGCGCAGTATGATCTGGGCATTGGACTTGCCGTATTTCTCTCCGAGCTGCGCAAACAGCGGCTCTTCGAGAAGTGACTTGTCCCCATGGCCCAACGGGTACCATGCCTGTATGACTATGCCCTCTTTTTCAAGAAACTCTTTAAGCTCCTTTTCCTGGGAATAAGGATGAACTTCCGTCTGCAGTACGGAGGGTTTGACTTCGCAGATGCTCAAAATTTCACGGATCTGCTCTACATTAAAGTTGGAAAGCCCGATTGCCTTTACCTTGCCCGTCTTGTACGCCTGCTCAATGTTCCTACTGATTTTGATACAAAAGAAAAAGCCCTTTCCGGGGCAAAAGCCGTCGAAAAAGGCTTGAAATA
>CAZSRK010000101.1:571-2806 GCA_964609305.1 uncultured Oscillospiraceae bacterium | reverse complement strand
TCCGCAACACCTTCAGTGGTTGCGTTTAGACTATGTTCGACGAGATGGTGTACCGAAATAATTCGTATAAAAAAGCGGTTTCGGCTGGATTGCCGACGGAGCGTTATGATCCGGAGTATTATATCATTACAGGTTTTCAGACGATTCTGGACACCCTGACAGACGATGGAAAGGACAAGCTGAACACATTGCTTGCAAAAGCGGAATTGGAGTATGAAGTCCGTTTTATCCTGTGCGATTCTGTGAAAGCGATATCCGGTTTCAAAGGGGCTACGTGGTTCCAGCGCCATCTGACGGGGACAGAGGGCATCTGGGTTGGAGACGGGATTGCAGATCAGTATCTCCTGAAAATTGGCAAGCTAACGAACGCCCTTTATTCTGAGGTGCCTGCGCACTTTGGATATTTGGTCAAGCGGAGCAAACCCACATTGGTGAAGCTGGTTGTTGGATCGCGGATTGAGGAGGAGCAGGCATGACAGCGAACAAGATTTTGATTGAAGTGTACTTGCCCGCCGAACTGCATAGTTATGATGTCCTGATTCCGGCCGATACACAATTATCTCAGACGGTCACACTGATTGCCGCCGCACTTTCCCAGATGTCCGGGAGCTTGTATGTTCCGGATGACGCCCCTCTGCTCTGCGACCGGAATACAGGAGCAATTCTCAATATTAACATGAGCGCTTGGGAGCTTGGCTTGCGCAACGGTTCTCAGCTCATGCTGATATAAAATACTTTGTTTCATTTATGAAAGGAGTACCGACATGGCAAGAGGAAAAATTATTGTTGAGAGCAGCCGGCTCGACAGCACTGCCGAACAGGTGGAAGGGCTGGCCGACGCCTATGAAAGCGAGTATGGAGCGCTATTCAACACCGTGAAGGATCTGCAGAACGCCTGGTCTGGCGAGGACAATGTGGCATTCACCAATCAGATTGAAGGCTTTCGGGATGATTTTCAGCGGATGACCAGCCTGATGCGCGAGTACGCCGCCTATCTTCGCAAGGTTGCCGCTGCGTATCGTGAAACGCAGGATTCGATTGTGGCGGGTGCGAAGAACCTCTCCCAGGGGAATTAATAAAGGAGGTCTGTTGAAATGCCAGATATTAAGATTACATTCGAAGAAGTCAAGACCATGACCGCAAAGATTCGCGCTCATAACGATGAACTGACAAGTACGCTTGCTGATATCAAGTCTGCAATCAACGCTCTGGAGGCTGACTGGACCTCCGACACCTCTGACACCATCCGCTCCAAGATCACAGGGATGCAACCTAAATTTGATTCCTACAAAGAGGTCATTGAGAGCTACGCAAAGTTCTTGGACAACTCCGTTGCAAAGTATGAGAGTACGGAGGAAACACTCGAGTCTAATGCTTCCAGCCAGTTTATCTAATGCCCAGCGCCTGTCTGCGGGATGCCGTCAGACATCCCGCAGACGGTTAATTTTGAAAACTTGAGGGCTTTATGTCCCAGTCGATAGAACCAACCGGAAATATAAGAAAATGTGGAGGACGAGTGATATGAAAAAAAAGGGGTCTTTACTTCTTTTGCTGGTTATGGTATTCATCTTGCTCCCCCTGAGTGGTTGTGGGAATCAGGAAGGAGAAGTTGTGACCAGAGGCGAGTGGGTTAAAATGCTTTCCTCCGCATTCGGTATGGATTCCTACACGGAGGAAACGCCGTTCTATGAAGATGTAACATCGGGCAGTGAGCTGTTTGCCTATGTTCAGTCTGCATCCGAGTGGGGCGTCATGGGGATTTTTTCGGAGGATGAGCTTGGTGTCGAAGAAGCCGTGTCTTACGAGGAGGTAGCTAGTACTGCCGCCATGACTGCAGGTTATAGAGGATCTGACAGCGAGTTTGACGCAGAAGGTTCCGTTGAGTTTGCCGTCCAAAACGGGATCGTGTCGGATAATAAAAAATTGTCCGCTGAAATGACAGTGGAGGAATGCGAAGCGGCAATTGAAGCCGCCCGCACCGTTTATCTGACCGCACCATTGGAGGAAACGGTGGATGTGGTTGTCAACGATGAAATCGTTGACCTGACCAGCCTGACCGCTGACCAAATCGATGTTGGTGAGTCTCGGGTATCTATCCCGAGCGGGAGTGGAAGCGTTTCTCAGTCTCTAAACGGAGACCTCAAAGCTACGGTGGAGACTGTGGACGGCCTAGTGGAGGTGGAAGTCGGTGATGTGTTTGTCACCGAGCCGACTGCGGAGCATCCTGCCGGTGTT
>CAZSRK010000101.1:0-561 GCA_964609305.1 uncultured Oscillospiraceae bacterium | reverse complement strand
GTGGAGATGCAACAGTAATTCTCACTAATGAGCTGCCCACAAGGTGTCCTCCATCAGCGAGGTGGATGGAGAGATTATTATTGAAACAGAAGCCCCCACTCTGGCAGATCTCTACGATGAGTTGAATGTACATACGACCGTAGAGGCTGATCCGTCCAATGTGATTTGGTATGTGGAAGATTCTGAATCTTCTGTTAGTGTGGAGGGTGTCTCTACAAACAGTGAGGGATCTACTTACTATATTAGTTTGCTCTCAGCGCAGCAGACAGTCTCTCGTGCAATTCCGCTGAAGACTTACACTATGGGCGGTTGGAGCAAAAGCTTTACTTTTGGAAGCGGGACTGTTGAAAAAAACTGGTCCAATCAGAGTTCCAGTGTGATCGGTTCCGGAGAAGGAGCGCAGGCGCTTTTCAACAGTAATTTTGTTTACGATGATACGCCGAGCATTGAGGATTTTGGCGGTTCTACGGATTCCTGGGGCAAAGAGCTTAAAGTCGATAACAGTTTCTCCGGCGGGTATCAAATCACGGGTACGATTAGCATCAATTCTCTAACTGTTCG
>CAZSRK010000100.1:0-2863 GCA_964609305.1 uncultured Oscillospiraceae bacterium | reverse complement strand
ATCAGATAGCTCTTTCTCTTTAGAATAATGAAAACTGTTGCCAAATCGTTGCCACAGAGGGCATCAAGCCTTGAAAAACCCAGTAATCACGGGCTTTTCCGGGCCTCTGAAATCATTCCCACTCGACCGTTGCGGGGGGTTTGGAGGTAATATCATATACTATCCTGTTTATGCCCCGGACCTCATTGACGATACGCACGGAGACTCTGTCGAGCACCTCGTAGGGGATCCGTGTCCAATCCGCCGTCATGAAATCCGAGGTCGTGACACTGCGCAGGGCGAGCGTATAGTCATACGTCCTGCCGTCGCCCATAACTCCCACGGAGCGCATGTTCGTAAGTACTGCGAAATACTGGTCCATGCTGCGCTCAAGCCCGGCCCTGGCAATCTCGTCCCGGAAGATAAAGTCAGCAAGGCGCAGAGTATCAAGCTTCTCCTTTGTTATCTCTCCTATAACCCGGATTGCAAGGCCAGGGCCGGGGAACGGCTGGCGCATGACCAGATATTCCGGCAGGCCCAGCTCGCGCCCGAGCTGGCGCACTTCATCCTTGAACAGCAGCCGGAGCGGCTCTATGATCTCCTTAAAATCCACATGCTCCGGAAGCCCACCGACGTTGTGGTGGCTCTTGATGACAGCCGCGTCTCCCGCGCCGGACTCTATGACATCGGGATATATAGTGCCCTGAGCCAGGTAGTCCACGCGACCGATTTTTTCCGCCTCCTGCTCAAACACGCGGATAAACTCCTCGCCTATTATTTTGCGCTTGCTCTCCGGGTCGGACACTCCGGCAAGCTTTTCAAGAAACCTTGCCTCGGCATCGACACGGACAAAATTTATGTCCCATTTCTTGAAGGCCTCTTCCACCTCGTCACCCTCGTTCAGGCGCATTAGGCCGTGGTCGACAAATACACAGGTGAGCTGTCTGCCGACCGCCTCGGCCAGCAGGGCCGCAGCCACGGAGGAGTCCACACCGCCGGAGAGGGCAAGCAATACCTTCCCGTCGCCGACCTTCTGTCTTATCTGGGCTATGGCTGTTTCCTTATAGCCGGCCATTGTCCAGTCGCCGCGAGCATGGCATATCTCGTAAAGAAAATTCCTTATCATGGCCGTACCGTTTTCCGTGTGGTTGACCTCCGGATGGAACTGTACGCCATAAAATCCCCTTGCCTCATCACAGATAGCGACGTTGGGGCAGGCATCTGAACGCGCGGCAAGGCTAAACCCCTCCGGTATCCTCTCCATATAATCGCCGTGGCTCATCCAGGTAACGCCCGTCTCCGGCAGTCCCAGGAACAGCCGGCAGTTCGTGTCGAAATACGTCTCGGTCTTGCCGTATTCGCGTGCCGTATCCTCATGCGCCGCGGTGACACGACCGCCGAGATTGTGCGCGATAAGCTGGCACCCGTAGCAGATGCCAAGTATCGGCACGCCGAGGGAAAATATCTCCGGGTCGACCTGTGGGGACCGGGCGTCGTATACGCTGTTAGGTCCTCCGGTGAAAATAATGCCTATCGGCTCTTCTGTCCTAATCTGCTCCAGCGGCGTGGTATAGGGCTTTACCTCGCAGTAGACGCCGCATTCGCGGACACGGCGCGCGATCAGTTGATTATACTGACCGCCAAAATCCAGAATTAATACCTTTTCGTTCATATTTTCGCTCCATTCGGAAAAAATAGGTTCGCGGAGGTGATTTTTAAATTGGCAATTATATTCTTCAGAACAGTCATTGTCTTTTTTACACTGCTTATATTCATGCGGCTGCTCGGTAAACGCCAGTTGGGTGAGCTGGAACTGAGCGAGCTCGTCGTATCCGTCCTGATAGCAAATCTAGCGGGGCTGCCGCTTCAGGACATTGGCGTACCGCTGATGAACGGGATTCTGCCCGTCATCATCCTGTTTTGCTGCGAAGTGCTCATATCCGGTGCAACATATAAGAGCATCAAGCTCCGCGCGCTTATTTACGGACGGCCCAGTATCCTGATCGAGAACGGTACAATTATTCAGTCGGAAATGAAGAAAAACCGCTTTACCCTTGATGAGTTGACAGAGGAGCTGCGCAGCAAAAACATCATGGACATTTCCAAAGTCAAGTATGCGATTCTTGAGACCGATGGCACGCTGAGCACTATACTGAACGCGCCTGAAAGGCCGGCCACTGCGGGGCAGATGAATGCTGACTGCCCGGACGAGCCGATGCCACACATCATCATAAATAACGGCCGCGTCCTCAGCAAAAACCTGAAGCTCAACGGACGCAATGAAAAGTGGCTGGAGCAGGAGCTGCGCCGTCACGGTGTTTCGGACGCCCGTGAGGTATATCTTCTCACACTGTCCAGAACCGGCAAAATCTATTTTGAAAAGAAGGGGGAGGACGAAGCTTGAAAAAGGAATTTGCCGCGCTTGCCCTCCTGGCGGCGCTGTTAGCTGCCAGTTTTTACAATGTACGCTATATAGAAAACATGGTTTCAGAGATATCCGCCCTCGCTCATGAATCCTACGGGTGCCTTGCAGAAGGAGACACTGTCGCCTCAATGCAAAAGCTGGAACAGGCGATCGAGCGATGGGAGCAGGCCGAAGGCTATACGCATATCTTCATCCGGCATTCTGAAATCGACGGCACAAGCGACGCGATGTTTGACGCTCTAGGCTGCATTTCCGGAGATTCCGGTCAGGAGGCGGACGGCGCGTTTCGCCGGCTGTTTTACCATCTCGACAGCCTTGTCGGGATGGAGCGTGTCACCCTTGGCAGCATTTTCTGATAAAAAGTATAACACATGCATACAAATCGCCGCAATAATAAAATAATAATAAAAAGATTTTGGTTGATTGTAAAATCAAGTTGAACACCTAACAAGAAAGTCC
>CAZSRK010000099.1:0-3240 GCA_964609305.1 uncultured Oscillospiraceae bacterium | reverse complement strand
TACCTCTGCGAAGCATAACCAGTTTCGTTTAGCAACCGCTGAATTAAAAAGAAAAACCTCCCCCTGCGGAGCATAAATATCTCACCGCATTTTGCAGGTAAAGCAGTGCCACTCCTCCTGGCAGTCATGGCAGAGCACCTCAAGCCCGCTTTTCTCCAGAGCACGCCTGACCTCATCCTGTCTGCCCTCGATTATGCCCGAGGTGACAAAGAGTCCGTCCGGCGCGAGAAAGCCCGGCACGAACTCCGCCAGCGGTATGATGACGTCCGCGACGATGTTTGCCAGCACAAGGTCATACCCTCCGCCGAGTCTCCCGCGCAGTCCGCGGTCGGCAATGACGTCGCCGGCATGGATATCGAACCGGTCCCTGCCTATGCCGTTGAGCATGGCGTTGGACAGCGCGACGTCCGGCGCCTTGGGATCGATGTCACACCCGCGCACCAGCTCCGCCCCGAACAAAAGCGCGGCGATGCCGAGTATCCCGCTTCCGCAGCCAAGATCGAGGACCCGATCGCCCCGTTTCGTCAGGCGCTGTATCTCGCACAGGCACATGCGGGTCGTCGCGTGGCTGCCCGTGCCGAAAATCAGTCCCGGGTCCAGGCGCAGTACAACGCGCCCGTCGTCGGGAGCCTGTTCCCACTCCGGCACGACAACGAGCCGCTGCCTGATCTCCAGCGGCTTATAATACTGCCGCCAGTTGTTCTCCCAGTCGCTGTCGTCGACAAAGCCGGTGGAAACCTCGATGCCGGCCCGGCGGATGTTCTCCAGCTCCGCGCGCCCGTTCTCATCGTCAGACAGATAAAACTTTACGCGCGACAGCCCCGCATAGCTTTGCTCCAGCCCCTCGTCGACGTAGTCCCAATATTGGTGATTATTTTCAAGAAATTGTTTAAAATCCTGCTCGTCCTCGACGACCATGCCGCCGACGCCGAGCTGCTCGAGCCGTTGGCACAGCTCGTCTATATCCCCGCCGCCGGCCTCGACGGCGCACTCTATCCAGCGCATACAGCAACCTCCGTATATGCGGCCCGCACGGGGCCGCTTTCCTGCCGACAGTTTACCGCAGCGAAAGCCCGGGTGTCAACCGCCATCGGGCTCACGCGCGATAAAAAACACTTTACAAGCTGTGTATTTTGTGATAAAGTAATTTAGCTTATGGCCCATGCGCCCGGTTTCGGGACAACGCCGGAGCAACAGCTTCCGGAGCCTTTCCGCCCGTTACCAAGCCATCGGGTATTGATTTTTTGAAAGGAGCAAGACAGAAATGATCACCAAAGAACAGAAAACCGCGGTCATCGAGGCTAACAAGACCCACGAGGGCGACACCGGCTCGCCGGAGGTCCAGATCGCGATCCTCACCGAGCGTATCGCTCAGCTCACCGAGCATCTGAAGGTCCATAAGAAGGACAACCACAGCCGTCTGGGCATGTACAAGATGGTCGGTAAGCGCCGCCGTCTGCTCGATTACCTGGCCAAGAAGGATATCGAGCGCTACCGCGCCTGCATCGCCAAGCTCGGCATCCGTAAATAAGCGCGGATATTGCAAATTCCGGTCCGGGAACCGTGAAAATTCCCGTTTCCGGATATCTGAAGGGTATTAGAAGGCTTTTATGTGTGGGACAATTAAATAGTTGTCCCACACATTTTTATATAACGGCAGACAATCCCATACAACGGGAGCTGTGCCGTTAGTATTTGAAAAACCGCCTGATCCAGTCCTTATCGGGCCGCTTTCCAAGTGCTAAAGGACCGGCTCCCGCAGGAAAAAGAAAGGAGCCTGAACAGATGATAATCAAGCACAAACAATTCAACGACAAGGTATACACCATGGACTTCGCCGGCCGGCCGCTCACGCTGGAGGTCGGGCACGTCGCGGAGCTGTGCAACGCGGCCGTCGTCGCCAAATACGGCGAGACCACCGTTTTGTGCTGCGTCACGGCCTCGGCCCGTCCCAAGGACGGCATCGACTATTTCCCGCTCTCCGTCGATTTTGAGGAGAAGCTCTATGCCGTCGGCCGTATCCCCGGCTCTTTCATGCGCCGCGAGGGGCAGCCCTCGCTCCCGGCCGTGCTGGCCGCCCGCATGATCGACCGCCCGATGCGTCCGCTGTTCCCCTCCGACCTGCGCAACGACGTCGTCATCACCTGCACGGTGCTGTCGGTCGACCGCGACTGCTCGCCGGAGATCACCGCCATGATAGGCGCCGCCGCGGCCGTGTGCATCTCGGACGTGCCGTTCAATGGCCCGATCGCCGCCGTTTCTCTGGGCTGGGACGGTGAGAATTACCTGTTTAACCCCACCCAGGCGCAAAAGGAAACCAACCGCATGACCGTTACGGTCGCCGCCTCCCATGAAAAGGTCGTCATGATAGAGGCCGGGGGCGACCAGATCCCCGACGACGTCATGTATGAGGGCATTGTCGCCGCGCATGCCGAGCTTCAGCCCGTGCTGGACCTGATAGACCGCATGATCGCCGAGATCGGAAAGCCCAAGTTCACCTATGAACACGCAGATTTTGACGAGGAGCTTTTCGGCAAGATCGTCGAGGCCACCATGGACGAGGCCAAGGCCGCCATGGACACCGACGACAAGAACGTGCGCGAGGAGCGCTGGAACAAACTCATCGACCACTGGCACGAGCTGTTCCTCGAGGAGTATCCCGAGATGGACAAGTACCTCGAGGAGATCACCTATAAGTTCCAGAAGAAGATAGTCAAGGCATGGCTGCTCGAGGGTCACCGTGTCGACGGCCGTGCGATGAACGAGATCCGTCCTCTCGCGGCGGAGGTCGGCGTCCTGCCCGTCGTGCACGGCTCCGGTCTGTTCACTCGCGGCCAGACGCAGGTCCTGTCCGTGGCCACGCTCAACACCCTCTCCGCCTCCCAGAAGCTTGACACCATCTGGGAAGAGACCGAGAAGAGATATATGCACCACTACAACTTCCCCTCCTTCTCCGTCGGCGAGGCCCGCGGTTCACGCAGCACCAACCGCCGCGAAAAGGGACATGGCGCCCTGGCCGAGAAGGCGCTCGACCCCGTCATCCCGTCTGTTGAGGACTTCCCCTATGCCATCCGCGTCGTTTCCGAGGTCCTCTCGTCCAACGGCAGCACCTCTCAGGGCTCCATCTGCGGCAGCACGCTGGCACTCATGGACGCGGGCGTGCCCATAAAGGCGCCCGTGGCCGGCATCTACTGCGGCCTGATACAGGACGACGACGGCGGCTGCACCACCTTTATCGAC
>CAZSRK010000098.1:1775-3304 GCA_964609305.1 uncultured Oscillospiraceae bacterium | reverse complement strand
AAGGAGGAAAACACATGATACGGCAGGATAAAGACAGGCGGACATGGATACGCGACGTGGATACATGGCTGCTTCTCGACCGGGTAGAGGCATGCATCATCTATTTGACTGAGGCCCGCGCCAGGAACGAAGCGCTGCTGTTGGAAGGGAAAAGGAGGGCTGCTCAATGCGGGAAAAGCTGAAACAGGCGCGACAGCTCCTGCGCGACACACTGGTGGTATCGGCGTGCATCCTAATCCCAATGGCATTATGCGAGGCGGTATGCGCTCTGGTGGGCGCAGGATGAGACTTAACAACAGATGTATTTATTGCTGCGGCGATTTCTGCTCTTTGCTCAGGAAGCCTGACTGCGAAAGCTGCAGGTTTGTACAGACGGAAAAGACAGCGAGACAGGTTCGGCAGGCCAGTTATAACAGACGAAAAGCACTGGGCCTGCCCGCGACCGCAATTGACATGCACGAGCTGCGGACGGGGCAGCTTCTGGATGAGGAGATAACAGTGGTTGCCAGGGGGAAACAGGTGGATTATTCCGCAGCACGCCGGATGTATATGGACGGCTATACCGACGAGCAGATTGCCGGTAAGCTCGATTGCACCGAAAACACCATCGCACGATGGAGAGGCAGGAATGGGTTGCCCGTCAATAAGCGAAAAGGAAGGAGGCAGGGAAGAAATGACACAGTTCATGCAGACGGTTGCGGCAATAAAGGCTGAATTCCCGAAGCACGGTCCAGCCGCGCTGTCTCTGGCGCATAACACGGAGCTGACGGGGGTCATGCTCTGTCCGAGAGCTGCGGAAATTGAGAGGGCCGTTATCGGCGCGGGAAAAGCGGCGAGAAAGCCCGCCGCCAGAAACCAGTATAAACTTACTGTGAGGCTCACAAAGCCCGTTAAACGGGAGTTAAACGCCGCCATGAAAGAATTGGGGCACTCGACCGTGCAGGCGGCGATTGAAGAGGCAGTGCGCCTGTACATAAGAAAAGCCGCCGTCGGAAAGACAAGGCCCGGCGGCGGCGACACCAAGGAGGGATAGATACGAGCTATTCCCCCCTTAGTTTAACAACGAAAGGACGGTTTGTCAAGATGTATAGAAAATGTTTGGAGCATCCAGCAGTCACAACAGTGCTGCTGTGTGGAGAAACGGAGCCACGCTACAACCTGGGCGTATGCGACTGCGGCGACACGGTGTATGCAGATGAGGACTTTATTTATCTCGACGGCAGGGTGATGCACGACGAGTGCGCAATAGAGGCCATGAAAAACGAGTTTGCGGATCTGACGCTCAAGGAGATGGCCAGCGTCCTCGGCAAGAGCGTGGCATGGTAAGCGGGGTCGAGTTCTACACCGAAGGGGAAATCCGCATGACGGTATATTTCCCCGATGGACAGGCCGATTGCAGGCATTGCCGCTTTTGCCGCTACAGCGAGGCATTTGGCGTATACCGCTGCAATTTGACAGAGGCCTACATAGAACGGGCCGAGCTGAACAGGCGGCACGATATGTGCCCGATAATAATGGGAGGAAAATGA
>CAZSRK010000098.1:0-1675 GCA_964609305.1 uncultured Oscillospiraceae bacterium | reverse complement strand
AGACCGGCAGAACCGGAGAAAGCGCCGCAAAACAGCGGTATCCACTTTGTCTGTGAGGACTGTGGCGCGAAGCTACAGGTCTACCCCGGAACAGACGGAAAACCCGTAGGGCTCCGCAAGCACGCCGAGGGCAGCAAGGCCAGGTTTGGCAAGGTGCTTTGCCTCGAGTGCATCGCAAAAAGGCGGGTGAATGCCGATGAAAACGGCGGTTGACGTTGTCAAGGGCCGTATCGTTGACGTTAATGAGCACGGCATTGTCACAATCAAATGCAGATATGACGACTGGTACACGTTGACAAAGCGCGGATATGGCCAGTGCCTTGTGCAGATGGTAGATTCACGACCGCTATCGGACAAGCAGCGCAGGATGTGCTATGCACTCCTGCGCGAGATAGCGGACTATGTCGGCGAGGGTACGGACCGGACAAAGGAGTACATGAAGATAAAGTTTCTAGCCGAGGATTTCGGCGAGACAGCAGACAGTATTTTCTCACTCTCGAATGCTCCGATGAGTCTTGTCTGTGCCTTCCAGCGATACCTTATCCGGTTCATTCTGGACTGGGACATTCCTTGCAGGGCGCCGCTTTTGCAATACGTCGACGACGTCGTTGACTATGTCTATGCCTGTCTCATCAACAGGAAATGCTGCGTTTGCGGGAAAGCCGCACAGCTGCATCATGTAGAGCACGTCGGGATGGGCCGGAACCGCGAGGAGATATGCCATGAGGGAATGGAGGCGCAGCCGCTGTGCAGGGAGCATCACGACGAATGTCACATGCTCGGGCAGGAGACGTTCGGCGAAAAGTACCATATTGACGGCGGAGTGGTGCTGGATAAGACATTGTGCCGCATCTACAAACTGAAAGGAGGAACCAGGAAGAATGGCGCTTAACCATATAGTCCTGCAAGGCAGGCTTACTAAGGTCCCGGAGCTGCGTTACACGCAGACGGGAACGGCGGTTGCCTCGTTCACGGTTGCGGTCGACCGCGACTACACCAGGGAGAAGGAGACGGATTTTATCAATATCACGGCGTGGAAGCAGACCGGAGAATTTGTCTCCAGGTACTTTGACAGAGGCGACATGATTGTGGTCAGTGGACGATTGCAAATAAGAAGCTACACTGACAGAAACGGGGCTAACCGCACCGCCGCCGAAGTAGTGGCAGAGCACTGCTATTTCTGTGGTAGCCGAAAGGAAGCCGATGATGATATGCAGCCGGTTTATACCGAGCTGGATGACGGCGACGGCGAGCTGCCGTTCTAAAGAGGTGACGGGTATGGAAGTCAGAGGACAGTTTACATTTTACAGGTCTTTTTACGAATCTCTGAAAAATCTTCCAGCTGAGATCGCATATCCCGTATTCATGGCAATATGCGCTTATGCGCTTGACGGAACGGAAATAGAACTTGATGTAGTACCAAGTTCATTATTCTCACTCATCAGGCCGAATCTTGACAGCAGCAGAAAGAAAGCCACAGGCGGAAAAACAGGGGGAGTACCGCAAGCAGACGTGAAGCAACTCGGGGGAGTAACGCAAACAAGCGTGAAGAAACCCGGGGGAGTAACGAAAGCAAACGCGAAGCAACCCGACAACATACCGGCAAGATATGTGGAAGATGTGGACAAGATAAGAACAAGATACGCGGAAGATACCGACAAGATGCAGGGAAGAT
>CAZSRK010000097.1:0-3747 GCA_964609305.1 uncultured Oscillospiraceae bacterium | reverse complement strand
TTTTTTATCAAAATTTTTAAGGAATGATGCGCATGAGACCAATCGCAAAAATCCATGGGAACGGTATAGGACAGCGGCTAAATACCATAGCCTATATCGAGCAGTCCGTTTCTCTCGGTGCGCAGATGGTGGAACTTGATGTCCAGGTCACCGGGGACGGCGTTGCCGTTGTATATCATGACGACAGTGTCAATGGCCGGCCTGTCGCAGAAACCGACTACGAAATCCTGCAAAAGATCAATCCTGAACTGATTCCCCTAGAAGAAGCCCTGCGTCCTTTCCTACGATATGATGTCGCTGTCAACTTAGATCTCAAATCGCCCGCATTCTGTCAGACAGCGTATGAGACCGTCGATGCTCTCGGACTTTTGTCCCGCACCGTCGTCAGCGGCATACAATTTTCTGACTTTAACAATGCCAAATCCTGGTTTGATCCGGAGCGTCTTTGGGTTTCAACCGAATTCCGCGAAGAAGGAATCCCTGCGGAAGAATGGAACTCGTATATTATCCGCAATCTGAAGAGCGCATCCGAGATCGGCTGCCGAAACTTAAACTGCTACATTCGCAATGTTTCACGGGATTTTATTCTACAGGCGCATCACAGGGGCTTTTTAGTCCATGTTTGGACGGCTAATCGCAGATGCGACATGGAGAATCTAATCGCTTGGGGCGCCGACAGCATCGCCACTGACCGTCTTCCGGTCTTAATGCATCTGCTTGAATGCCATCCCTGCTCTCCCCCCCCCCCCCCCAAAAAAAGGAGACACCCTATGACAAGGCGTCAAATGCACTATCAAAGCCCAGCTGAAAAATGGTTCGAGGCGCTGCCGCTTGGGAACGGGCGTATCGGTGCGATGGTATTCGGAGGCATCAGGGAAGAGCGCTATGCGCTCAATGAAGATACTCTTTGGAGCGGGACTCCGACCGACTTAAACCGCAAAGACGCCTGGATCGACTATCATCGTGCAAGGGCTCTGGCTCTGCAAGGCCGGTATAAAGAATCGCATGAAATCGTCAGAAACAGGCTCTGCGGAGAATTTGGCGAGGCCTATATGCCCTTGGGCAACCTTCGCCTCAACATGCTAAACGCACAGGGATCGGTATCCTCTTACCGCCGCGTGCTGGACTTGGACAACGCCGTTCATACGGTTTCTTACCGACAGAACGGCGCCGGTTATGTCAGGGAAAGTTTCTTATCCGCCGTACGCCAAGCGCTCTATATTCGTTTAAGATCGGAGGGCGCTGCAATGAATTTACAAATCCGTTGTGACAGCCCTCTGCGCGGCAGATCAGAAGCAAGTTCGGGCGAGGTGCGCCTATTTGTAGAGTGCCCCTCTCATACCGAGCCCAACTACGAAAACAGCCCTGATCCGGTTCGATATTTTGACGAGCCGAATCTTCGGGGCATACGCGCCATGGCTGTCGCCAAGGTTTTATCTACAGACGGCGTCTGTTCTGTTTCGGGAAATGCGCTTTTTGTCAGGGAAGCATCCGAGATAGTATTGGTTTTCTGTGTCCGTTCGGACTTCGCAGGCTGGGACATTCCCCCTTTTGCATCGACGGTTCCCTTTGAAGAAAATTGCCGAAATGACCTTGCCCATGCCGCGGAGCTTTCTTTTTCCGAGGCAAAAGATGAACACAGGGTCGACTATCAGCAATATTTTAACCGTGTTGCACTAAATCTCGAAGGACAGGATGAGTATGCCCACCTCCCTGTAGACCGCCGCCTGAGCGAATTTTCAAGATTCAAATGTGACAACGGGCTTTACGTCCTTATGTTCGACTATGCGCGTTATCTGATGATCAGCGCGTCCCGCCCCGGCAGCCAGCCGATGAACCTGCAAGGGATCTGGAACGAGGAACTCATCCCGCCATGGAGCTCTAACTATACGACAAACATCAACACGGAAATGAACTACTGGCCTGCTCTGCCCTGCCGTCTGGCGGAACTGCAAGAACCGCTTGACCGCTTCATGCGGGAACTGTGCGTTGCAGGTCAAGAGACTGCACGCCGGTACTACAATGCCCGCGGTTTTGCCGTCCACCACAATGTCGACCTATGGAGGCATTGCAATCCTATGGGAAGGCATAAAAAAGGCTGCGACGCTTACGGCTTTTGGCCTATGGCCGCAGGGTGGCTGTGCCGCCACCTATATGAAAAATACGAATATACTCAGAACCTGGACTTTCTGCGGGACTACGCCTATCCCATCATCCGGGAGGCAGCTTTATTTTTCCTCGATGTACTTGTTCCCGACGAAAATGGCTTGCTTGTTTTTGCACCCTCCACTTCTCCCGAAAACCACTTTTTGTTTGAAGGCGAACAGGTAGCAGTCGCAAAAAGCAGCGCAATGTCGGCAAGTATCATAAGAGAATTATTTATAAACTGTGCGAACTGCTGCGAGATATTGCAAACAGACATTGAGTTCGCCAAACTTCTTAATGAGAAACTCAAACGGCTTCCTCCTCTGTGTATCGGACAGGACGGCGGCCTTCTGGAATGGAATGAAGAGCTTGAGGAATGTATGCCGGATCACCGTCATCTCTCCCATTTATATGCTCTTTACCCCGGAGACGAGATCTCACCCGACCGTACACCGGCACTTGCACGAGCGGCCGAAGTCTCACTGATAAAGCGTACGGACAAAGGCGCAGGCTGGAGCCTTGCATGGAAGCTGAACCTTTGGGCGCGGCTGCGCAAAGGAGACCGGGCTCTATCCATCCTTAAACAGCATTTGCGTCTGACCACCGTTACCGACATAAATCTACGGCATACCGGCGGCGGCGTCTATCCCAATCTGTTCAACGCACATCCTCCGTTTCAGATAGACGGAAATTTCGGCATCTGCGCCGGGATTCTTGAGCTGCTGCTGCAAAATGACGGCGGTAAGCTGCTTCTTCTGCCGGCACTCCCAACAGAATGGAGGCAGGGCGCCGTTAGCGGAATTGGCGCCAAGGGAGGCCTTATCGTGGACTTGAAATGGGAAAACGGCCATATAGTGTATGCCAGGCTGCTGAGTTCGCAGGACAAATGTGTAACCGTTTGTGCCGACGGCCGGGAGCGCAACGTTCATCTGAAGGCAAATGCCCCGGGAACTCTCTATTTCAACGCAAAGGAGACGTCTTGACCGGATGCCATAGCCAAAAGGCAAATTTGCCTGCCGTTTACCATAATATCTCCTGCGGAGCCGTGTCAATCGAGAAAAAGCCCCATGAGATGATTTGTTGTGCAATCCACACAAAAATATAACATGATTTTTGTGTATAATCTCGAATAATTCCCTTGCTTTTGACATTTAACAATGATATCATGCGCTTAGACACAGGCAAAATGAAGAACACAGGTATAGGAGGATAATAACAATGAGGCTCAAAAACATCGACCAGGTAAATGAGTTGATAGCGGCTGTCGATGACTGCAAGGGAGACGTGTTCATCACCTCTCAATACGGCGATAAATTCAATCTCAAGTCCAAGCTCAGTCAGTACGTAGCCATCGCCGCTCTTATAGGCGACCACGCTCAGGATCTCGAGCTTTGGTGCTCCGACAAGGAAGACGAATACAGGATGCTTAGGTTCTTAGACGAACACAGCGAGATACTGGAATGATTAGAAAAACGCAATACAAGACCGGAGGGCCGTGGCTTTCATGTGCGCATGAAGTACACGGCCTTTTTTATCTATTGGTTCCTTTACTCTCTTTATTTATCTCATAGATGTACCACAGCCCTTTAAGCACCAGATCCG
>CAZSRK010000096.1:0-3769 GCA_964609305.1 uncultured Oscillospiraceae bacterium | reverse complement strand
GAGCGCAACACCACCATCCCCACCAAGAAGAGCCAGGTGTTCTCCACCGCGGCCGACTTCCAGACCAGTGTTGAGGTCAATGTCCTCCAGGGCGAGCGCGAGATGGCACAGGACAACAAGAGCATCGGCCGCTTCCACCTGGACGGCATCGCCCCGGCCCGCCGCGGCGTGCCTCAGATCGAGGTCACCTTTGATATAGACGCAAACGGCATCGTCAACGTCTCGGCCAAGGACATGGGCACCGGCAAGGAGCAGCATATCACCATTACGGCTTCCAGCAATCTGTCCAAGGAGGATATCGATAAGGCCGTGCGCGAGGCCGAGCAGTATGCTGCTGAGGACAAGAAGCGCAAGGAAGAGATCGATATCCGCAACCAGGGCGACCAGATGGTCTATCAGACCGAAAAGACGCTCGAGGATATGAAGGATAAGATCGACCCCGCCGACAAGACGGAGATCGAAGGTTCTCTGTCCAAGCTCAAGACGGCGCTGTCTGGCTCCGACACCGCGGCCATCAAGCAGGCCACCGAGGAGCTGACCCAGGTGTTCTATAAGGTCAGCGAGAAGCTGTACTCCCAGCAGGGGACCGACGCCGGAGCGGCCGCCGGCGGCGCCGGGACCGACAGCGGTGACGGGCAGGAATATTATGACGCGGACTACACCGTCGTCGACGACGACAGCAATAAATAAGTCCAGACAAAGAACGGCTGACGGCATATAATAAACCGCAGCACGAAAAAGGCGGCGGGCCGGTTTTTAACCGGCGCGCCGTCGCGTGCGTGAACGCAGCACCCGGAAGAAGAGGAAGCGGCCAAGATCAAAAAGCGCAAAACCGCGGCAGGGGCGATGCCGGTCCCTCCGCGCGAAACGAAATGGCACGCGTTCGGGAAGCGCCCGAAAGCGCGTGTGAGGTAAGGGTGATACTATGGCAGAAAAAAGAGATTATTATGAGGTTCTGGGCGTTTCAAAGAACGCCTCGGCCGATGACATAAAAAAAGCATACCGCAAGCTGGCGAAGGAGAACCATCCGGACCTGCATCCCAACGACAAGGCCTGCGAGACTCGTTTCAAGGAGATAAACGAGGCTTACGAGATACTGTCCGACGAAGATAAGAAAAAGAAGTACGACCAGTTCGGTTTTGCCGGGGTCGACCCGAATTACGGCGCGGGCGGTGGCGGCGCCGCCTGGAGCAGCTCCGGCTTCGGCGACCTTGGTGACATATTCGGGGATATATTCGGCGGCGGCTTCGGGGATATATTCGGCGGCGGTGGTGGCCGCACTACGCGGACCAGAAACGGCCCGCAGAAGGGCGAGAGCCTGCGCGTCGGTCTGACCATCTCGTTTGAAGAGGCGGCGTTCGGCTGCACTAAGGAGATCAAAATCAACAAGGTCGAGGCCTGTCCCGATTGCTACGGCAGCGGCTGCGCCGACGGCACGTCGCCGGAGACCTGTCCGGACTGCCACGGCAGCGGCGTGATACGTCAGCAGCAGCGCACGCCCTTTGGCACCATGTCCACGACAGTGAACTGCCCGAAGTGCGCAGGTACCGGCAGGATCATAAACGAGCCCTGCAAGACCTGTCACGGCAGCGGCACAAAGCGCGTACAGCGCACCATAAGCATCAACATCCCCGCCGGCATCGACGACGGGCAGAGCATATCCCTGCGCGGACAGGGCAACGCCGGCAAAAACGGCGGCCCGGCGGGCGATCTGCTTGTGAACATACGCGTGCGCGCCAGCGAAATGTTCGGGCGCGAGGGTGATGACATCCTCTACGATATGGATATCAGCTTTGTCCAGGCGGCCCTCGGCGCAGAGGTTGAGGTGCCTACGCTCGACGGAAAGGTCAAATATAAGATCCCCGAGGGCACGCAGACGGGTTCCGTTTTCCGGCTGCGCGGCAAGGGCGTGCCGCATCTGAACGGCGCTGGCCGCGGCGACCAGTACGTTACGGTGAATATCACCGTGCCGAAGAACCTGACCCCCGCACAGAAGGAGGCGCTCGAGGCTTTCGGAGAGAGCATGAACGAGAAGAGCGAAAGCGGCATTTTCTCAAGAAAGAAAAAGAAAAAATGATCCCCGTGCCGGCACAGCGAATGACTGTGCCGGTATTTTTTTCAGGCCGTTTTTGTCCCTGGGACCAGGCTGGCATTTGCGGCATGATAACCGCCGTAAATGGCACGCTGGAAACAAAATGACAAAGCGAAGAGAAAGCTGCGCACAGTATTTTCGTCAAAGTGAAAAAAAGCGGCATTGCGCTTTTATCAGTTTGACAAATGACATAAACTATTTGGGATGATATAATCAGTTTATATATGCGACCCCATCAAATCTTTCGGAAGGAGGCAACTCTATGGACTATAAACTTAAAGATAAAGTTGTGCTTATTACCGGCGCGACGGGAGGCATCGGCCAGGCGCTTACCCGTGCATTTGCGCAGGAGGGCTGCCGGCTGGCGATAAGCTCCACCAATCAGGAAAAGCTGGACGCCTTTACCCCCTCGCTGCAGCTGGACGCCGATCACCTGAAAACCTTTATCGTCGACGTGACGGATGAAAAACAGGTCCAGAGCTTTATAGACGGCGCAGCCGCACACTTTGGCCGGCTGGATGTTCTGGTCATCAACGCCGGGTACGAAGGCAAGGTCGAAATGATCCAGGACGCCCAGTATGAGACCTATAAAAAGGTCTTTGACGTCAACCTTTTCGGCCCCCTGTACTGCATGAAATACGCAGCGCAGCACATGATCGCGCAGCAGTATGGCGCGATGGTAACCATTGCCTCCAACGGCAGCTACACCGGAAGCGCCGGAATGAGCGCATATTGCTCGTCCAAACACGCCGTGACCGGCCTGGTCAAGAGCGCGGCTCTGGAGCTTGGCCCGCAGGGCATCCACTGCAACTATATCTGCCCCGGCGCTGTGGAGACGCCAATGATCCACCGCATTGAAGAGGGCGCCACCGGCGGCACCAGCACCGGCTCGATGTTTGCCGACCAGTATCTGGACAAACGCTACTGCCGGCCCGACGAGGTGGCGGCGCTGGCTTTGTACCTCGCCTCGGATATATCCAGCCATATTATGGGCAGCGGTATCCGCATAGACGGCGGTCTGGACGCTACCTGCTGAAACGGCCTGGGGCGAATTGACAGCTTTTTAGAAATACGGCAAGGCATCCCGCGCTCTCAGCGGGGCGCCTTGCTGTTTTGTTTTTTCCTTACTTTTAATTTTTAGCTTGGTGGATAATCTAGACTGGTCTGACTCCTCCGCAGGGGGAGTTTTTCTTTTTAAATTAAGCGGTTGTTAAACGAAACTTATTATGCTTCGCAGAGGTACTTTTCTGCTCGTTCAGAAAAGTACCCAAAAGACACGCCAAAGGAGAGGGGGTTTCGATTCCCCCTCTCCTTTGGAAACCTCTTCCCGCAAACGACACAAGAGGGGCCTGCGAGCCCCTCTTGGATCTCCCGGGGATGGGTGCTGCTCGTTCTGAGGTGCTGTTTATCTTCAGCAAAACGATTTCCGCGCGTAGCGGGAGCAGCGCGGTTGTTCATACGTGCAGATCTGCACTTGCCATTTCGCCCCGGAAACTGCTGTGCCAATTTCAGATATTCCCGTTCATCCTTTAGGAGGGGGTTTCCAAAGGGGGACGGCTTGTGAAAGTCCCCCTTTGGTTTGCTTCTTTTGGGTACTTTTCTTTCAAACAAAGAAAAGTACCTCCCCGAAGGGTAACCAGTTTCGTTAAGCAAATGCTTAATTTAAAAGAGAAAAGT
>CAZSRK010000095.1:0-3772 GCA_964609305.1 uncultured Oscillospiraceae bacterium | reverse complement strand
ACGAGGCTTTTTCCCGGCGGATATGCTGTTCGCGCGCCTGCAGCGTCAGCACAAAGGCACGGCGGCCCTGACTGTCGGTCGTCTCACCGACGATACGGCCGGGCAGCTTGCGCATCATGGCCGCTTTGCAGGTCATGATGCCGAGGTAGGGGCCGCCGAACGCCATCGGAAGCCCCAATGGCTGCCCTTCTCCGACGGCAATATCCGCGCCGTATTCCCCGGGGGTTTTAAGCAGGCCCAGCGAAATCGGGTTGAAACCCATAATTACCTTTGCGCCCGCCGCGTGCGCGGCCTCTGCCAGCGCCCCGACATCCTCAATCACTCCGTAGTAGTTCGGGCTCTGGATGTAGACGCTCGCCGTAGTTTCCGTAAGCGCCGCTTTCAGGTCTGCGGCGCTGGTCGCGCAGCCGGAAACCGGCAGCACTGTCACCGGTACGCCGCGGCTTTCACAGTACGTCCGAACGACGGCAATTACCTGCGGGTCGGCGGCGCCGGAAAGGACGGTGCCGCTGCGCTTTCGATCCCGGCACATGAATACCGCCTCTGCCGCCGCCACCGCACCGTCATAGACCGAAGCGTTGGAGGCATCCATCCCGGTCAGCTCACACATTTGGGTCTGATATTCAAAGATGGATTGCAGCACCCCCTGGCTGATCTCGGCCTGGTAAGGCGTGTAGGCCGTCACAAATTCCTCTTTGGATGTGACGGTTTTGACGATTGCCGGAATAAAGTGCCGGTACGCGCCTGCGCCGCGGAACACGCTGGCAAAACGGGTATTTCGCCCGGCCAAGGCGGAGACAGCTTGCGCTACCTCCAGTTCACTCATGCCGGCGGGAAGATTAAGCGAATGAACGCGCACCTCTTCCGGCACGGCGGCAAACAACGTTTCCGTGTCGGTCAGCCCCAGCTCGTCGAGCATTTTATGCCGCTCGTCCCTGGTCGCGGGGATATAGCTGCCCATTCGTCAGTCCTCCTCCGCGGCGCACAATTCCTCATAGACGGCGGCATCCAGCAATTCTTCCGTCTCCGTCACATCGGAAACCCTGATCAGCCACGCGCCGTAGGGATCCTCGTTGACCAGCGCCGGATTGTCCAACAGCGCCTCATTGATAGCGGCAACGGTTCCGGTCACTGGGCTGAACACGTCGGATACCGCCTTGACCGACTCCACATCGGCAAAGGAATCGCCCGCCGTGACGGTGTCGCCTGTTTCCAGCAGGTTAACGAAGACGATGTCGCCCAGCGCCTCCTGCGCATAGTCGCTCAGGCCGATGACGTGCAATCCGTCCTCTTCCCGGATCCATTCGTGGGATTTGGTGTACTTCAGTTCTGCGGGAAAACTTGCCATAATGATGTCCTCCTAACTTTTGTTTTGAATCAGAATTCAGCTTCTTTTATAAAATGGAAGCGGCACAATCTCGGCCGCGACCCTGCGGCCGCGCACGTCTGCCTCAACCGCGGTGCCGGCGGCGGCATCCGCCGCGTTCACCATCGCCATCGCCACGGCCCTGCCCAGATAGGGGCAGTACGTTCCGGATGTGGACCGGCCAATCTTCCGCGATTCGATATAAATGTCCTGCTTCTCACGGATAATGCCCCTTCCGGTGACGGCAAGGCCCACACGCACATACTTTGGCTCGCCGGCGGCAGCCAGCGCATCTTTTCCGATAAAAGCTGTTTTATCCGGCTTAACCGCGAAGCCCAGTCCGGCCTCAATCGGTGAAACCGTCTCGCTCATCTCATGCCCGTAGAGCGGCATTGCCGCCTCAAGCCGGAGCGTGTCCCGCGCGCCCAGGCCGCAAGGGATCAACCCCTCGTCCTCACCTGCGCCGCGCAGAAGTTTCCAGAGCGCTTCACCGTGCGCAGCGGCGGTGTATATCTCATAACCAAACTCGCCAGTGTAGCCGGTGCGGGAGATCATGCAAGGGATGCCCTCCACAGATACCTCACGCACGGCAGTGTAATAGTTCTGCGGAATCTGTTCGGCCGGCAGGAGCTTTGCCAGGATCTCCAGCGCTTTCGGCCCCTGCAGCGCGAGCTGCGCAACAGAATTGGAGATGTCCTCGGCCTTTGTGCCGGGCAGCACATTCTCCACAATATGCACAAAGTCCTTCATCCGGTTGGCGGCATTGACGACAAGCAGATATGATTCGTCCCCGAATTTGTAAACCACCAGGTCGTCTATGCAGCCGCCGGCCTCATTGCACATAACGGTGTAGCGCACACGCCCGACCGCCATATGAGTGAAATCGTTCGTCATCAGATAATTGAGTGAGTCGAGCGCGGACGGGCCGCTCAGAACAATCTCGCCCATATGCGAGACGTCGAACAATCCCGCCTGCTGTCGGACGGCCATATGCTCTCTGACTACGCCTGTGGAATACTGCACCGGAAGCAAATATCCGGCAAACGGGACGAGCTTCCCGCCCTCCACCACATGGATATCGTAAAGAGGTGTTTTCAGTTCCATGATATCTCCTTCTTTCCCGCATTAATATGTCTATACAACAGCAAGAGGCATAAATGACAGGATAAACCGTCATTTGTGCCTCTGTAATGGGACCTGAAAGATTCTCCGCTTTGCGGATTGCTTCTTCGGTGCGCAATTGCTTTCCAGAGCTTCGTCAGAAACCGATCCCCTTTGCCTGAGAGTTTTTGCTGCCCCTTCGGCGCTGTCTCTGCGACAGTCTCTCTCGATTTCTTCATCCGAAAAGTATTTCATTATTGTAGTTTGTAAAATTTTATCCTATTTTTCCGATGATGTCAATCGGAAAAGTGCAAAAAGCTGCCCAACCCTAGAGGCCTGGAGGGTGTCATCAATAAACAAGGAGCCAAATAGCAATACAACGGATATGGACACCGGCAACGAAGGAAGCGGCGTTTTTAGCATAGCGCGCAGCAATGCCTCGCCGCCTTTTGAGGCGGAGAAAAGCATTCTCGACGAGATGGCGGAGTTTGCAAAGATATTTGTCGTATTCCCGCAGATGTTTTCGGTTCTTTCTTGGTGGAATGACCGTCGTCATGCCCTCGTCAGTAGCCTTGCGGATGATTGCATCTCTTGTTTGGGCCGCAGAGGGCCGGCCTGCCCCCGGACCGGTGGCAGCCCCCCACCGCCCTCCTGACCCTGCCCGGGAAGTGCCCCTCCCTCTTCGCCCCCCCGAGGGCTTTGCAGCGAAATACCACTGCTCCTTCACCTTCACCCCCGCCCCCGCGCCGATGCCCCGGAGGGCTGGCTGGGGAAAATGCTCGCCTGAGCCCGATATTCTGAGGGCGCCCGCTCATCCCGGGCGCCCTGCTCCTCTTCACTGGGCCGCGCTTTGCCCTGGCCGGGGCGCGCTGTCCATATCCTTCCCCGCAGCATTGTGAAAAAGAAACAAATACGCTCTCGAATCCTGTCTTTCAGCACTAGCGCCCATGCTCCCTTTTCCGGTAGAATAAACTCAAGTTCCGGAACAAAACATAACTGGGCAAATGGTTCAAAGCGGTCTCCCCAGGGGCCAAAGAACGGGTAAATCGCCGGTTTTACTTTATTCATCTTTTGTAAAATCGGTTGCTTTCTTATCAATATAATATTATTTATAGTATTATTATAGTTATTATTATGGTAAAGGTAAGCTAGCTTTTTTGTCGCTATTATATAAACAATTTATTAAACGTCTGACAAAAAGAGCCGAGCAACCGTCCCATTAATTTCAAATTTCAAAGGAGGACAACAACATGAAAGCATTTGCAATGCTGCGGATCGGTGAGGCCGGATGGATTGAGAAGGAGC
>CAZSRK010000094.1:0-3804 GCA_964609305.1 uncultured Oscillospiraceae bacterium | reverse complement strand
GGAATTCATGAGCGATACTATAAAGCCTTGGAAAGCGGAGAGCGTTTAGGCGGGAAGGACTGGACAGTCCTTTCTAAAGAGATTGAGGGAAGGTGAGAAAGAGTGTATATACATGAAGCAGTAAAAAAGGCGGTAGAGGAAGGAGGATGCATAACCACCCCGGAATTTTTGGGAGACGCAAAGATAAAACCGACTGACGGAAAAGGAAACTGTATCTTGATGAGCGCAGACGGAAGCCACCCGTCAAAATATGGATGGCAACCGACTGCATCACAGCTAATGCGTGACGACTGGCTTGTGGTTAACTAGAGCCATGAACGGATTTCTTTCAGGGCTGATGTAATGGAGCACTATTGGAGCGCCCTTAGTTTTTCGAGAAGAATCAGAAAAAGAGCCAACATTGGGATTGGATTGGCTCTTGTCGGAATCGTGATAAGTCTGATTTCTCTCTTTGTTTAGGAGGAAAACGAGAATGTCAAAAATCGAAAATGTAGACGTAGCTTTGGAATACGCACAAAAGGTCAACAAGAACCTTTCCGAACTCGGAGTAGAAATAGATATAATGCGTGACTGTCGAGACAAGTTTTATCAGGAAGTGACAAGCCCAGAACTCCGGTGCGTAATGTGTGAGCTTACCGTTTTGGAGACGATGCTCAGCGAGATCATGATAAGGCTCGGGAGATTGGTAATGGACGATACGCACAGGGAGCGATTTGTTCTGGAGGACGATGGGAAGACATATCTGATGGATTTAGACCCCGGACACGGCGCAAAAATAGAGGTTGTAAAGATGAACATGAGGGAATACAAGGAGTATATCAATCGCCGTATAGGTCGTGAAGTTTATGTTATTCCTGAATCAAATCCGGAGATTGAGAGGAGGTGAAAGCATAGTGAGAACTGACTCGATTTACAAAATTGATTCAGGGCTTGCGGTAGGGGAGGGTGAAGCGGTGACCGTGACTATCCACTACAAAAAAGGCAGAAAGTACAAAACGGCGACCATTCGCAACATGGAAGTTTTGCAAACAAGAACCTGCGGGCCTGTTTTTCGCAAAAAAGAAACAGCCCCGGCGGAATGCCGAAGCTGCCTCTTTTACTCACTCAAACGCTTTTTTCACATCGCCAAAAGCAATGGACTTGATGGATAAAGGACTGAAGGCCTACGATCGAAACCGTCAAGGAAACGAAAGAGATTGAAAGGTGGTGAACACATGATGACCGAATTTGGATATGGGCGTCGCCAAGACATGGTACAGATCACCTACCACGAAACCGGAGAGGTTTTCGAGGTTAAGAAGTATGTGGCGATACCTATCATAGAGGCGCTGAGGGTATATCAGAAAATGAAGGACGATCCGGAGAGCGCAAACTCAGACATATACGTAACATCGTTAATGCTGAACGCACTCTCCGAGATCACCGCACACAACATCTAGTCTTCGTCAGTTTGCGGTTGTTGCGTGCCAAGTTCAAAAATTTCACGGGCCTCATTGTAAGCGTCCATGTACAACTGTATTTTGTCACTTATCGACATTTGATAGGACGATGAGGCAACAATGGCCAAGGCTACTTTTTCCGGGTCGAATTTTTTTTCCATGAGCCATCCCCCTTTCCTTTAAAATCGGCTCTGGCAGGAGCCTGTAAGGGGATTATAACACGGAAAGAAAGGACTGGACAGTCCTTTCTGGAGATTGAAAGGAGGTGAGAAGAGTGTACACAAGGGAAAAAATTATAGTCATACTGGCAATGATCGGGATTATTGTATGGCGCGTATTGCGAATACATTTTATGCCTTATTGGGAGTTTAAGGCAAGGAAATCTGAACTGGAAACTAGCACACCTATTATTATAGGTATTGCTGTAACAATAGCCATACAGATGGTGCTGCAGCTTTAAGTATTTCTACAGCAATATTTCCCAGAACGGCGACTGCAAAAGGGATCCGTACAGACCTCTTCCAAAATAAGGCGGCTTCTTCTTCGCGAAACTCATCATAATAAAAGGCTTTATACGTCAACGTGCAGTGTTCGCAACGATTCTGGAGAATGATAAAACCATCATCGTGTAGTAGCTTCAATAATCCACGCACAGAAGGTTCTTTTGGAGGGAAGGGTAATGATTTTTCGGATTCTGAGCCATCGCGAATACGAGAAAATTTGCAATTACCATAATCAATCCAAATCATATCCTGATCGGAGGAAACGAGTTGAAGCAATGATTTCATTAAAGAATAAGCACTTTTAATCATTTGATATACCTACTCCTCGTATTATACTCGGCATGGCAGTGCCTGTAAGGGGATTATAACACGGAAAGAAAGAGCCGGACAGATCTTTCTAAAGAAATTGAGGAGGATGAAAAAAATGGAACAAAAAAACAAAAATAAGAAAACCCTTGAACAAGGAGAATGGCCATCCGCTTTAGGGCTTATCGTATCCATTATTTCCAGTATAGTAGTAACTGTTATAACTGTCCTTGTAGCCACAAGGTAATGAGCGTGGTGACAAAAGCAACGCCAATCGGGACAAGAATATTCGTCATTGCATAACATGGAAAGAAAGGACTGGACAGATCTTTCTGGAGATTGAGAGGAGGTGAGAGAATGGGCGGTGAATGGCGTGAGGCCCTGCAAGAACTCACGAAGTGGTTTGAGGAACAGAACATGACGGTCAGACAGGCAACGGCTTTCCTTGACTGGGTGAAAGATGAAATCGAGAATTCTGCCACAGTCAAGGAAGTCCATATACCAGATGATTACTTTGAAAACTACTTGCCACTCTCTGAATCAAGCAAAGCAACGGACTGATAGCAATCTTTCAGGATGTTGTGAATATCGTTGCCGCTGATAGTTTTTTTAGGCAATTGCGCACCTTGATTATGATGGGACATTGATTGAATCACGGCGCAGGCTAATTCAACGGCAAGTTCTTTGTCTGATTTCATGAAATACACCCCCTTTCTTTTATACTCGGCATGGCAGTGCCTGTAAGGGGATTATAACAGAGGAGGCGAGAAAATGGAAGGTGGCTGGGGGCCTGAAGCTGTTCTCTGGTACGCAGATAACAAGCTGCATTCCGCAGACGTATCATTCGGCGTTCCTGGTTCTGAGTGGGACAAATTTGAAGCGTCAGACTTATACCGGGATCTAGTGGCGTATGTTGCTAGTCTAAAAAATCAAGATGAGAGGTGAGAAGACAATGAAAGCATTAACGGTAAAGGAGACATGTGAACGTTTCCAGATGGGGCGAGAGACGGTACTGCAACTTTTCCGCAGGCAAGGATCACCGGCATACCGCACCGGCGACGGCGCGAAATCTACATGGCGTGTGGATGATGAGGACTTTAAGGCATATCTTATCAAACTGGCAGGAGCCTATAAAGGATGATGAGGACACGAGATGGAAAAAAAGTTGCGATACCTGGCCGGTGAGATATTGGCCACCATATACATTTTGGTGATGTTGATCGGCTGGCCTGCGGCTCTGCTGATGCTGGCCCGGAAAGTAGGCCTGGGCGGCCTGGCTCTGGGATTTGCGCTGCTGGGAACATACATCCTGATGGTGGTGCGTGGAGGTGATTCCGATGGACAAGCGTGAGGCTACCGTGATCCTGCAAAACGCCATCTTGGAGGACATGGTACTGGCGTGGCCAGACTGCAAGCGGCTGGAAAAAGGCATTAAACGAGGCTTGGAAGAGATTGACCGCCGGCGGCAGGATGCCGGGCCGGAAGTGATGGAAATGAAAAAGCCCCGGTGCGGCAACACCAAGGGCCAAAGAAAAACTGTACACCCTTATTATAGG
>CAZSRK010000093.1:0-4260 GCA_964609305.1 uncultured Oscillospiraceae bacterium | reverse complement strand
TTGCCTCCGACGACGCCGCTTATATTACCGGCGCCGACATAAGAATAGACGGCGGCGAGACAGCCGGACTATATTAAAGATAAAAGAACTCTCAACTCGCGTGCGTGTGCCGGATATGCAAGGGCAGGGGTACAGTTATGAATGAAAAATCATATTTAGTAAAAGGGAAAATATGGACCGGCGACGACACGTTTCCATACGCAGATTGGTTCCGTGTGCGCGGCGGCACGGTGACGGAGCGCGGAAAGGCGGATTCGTTCGCGCCCGAGGAAGACGAATGCGTCTTGGATTACGGTGGTGGCCTTGTGCTCCCCGGCTTTACAGACGCTCATATTCATTTTACTGCGTTCGCCAAGAGAAAGCTCTACCGCGATATGTCAGGGGTCAAGTCACTTGAAAAAATGCTCGACGTTGTGCGCGAAGAATGTTCTAAAACGGAAAAGGGCAGCTGGGTCAGATGTATTAACTATAACGAAACATATTGGAAGAAGCCGCAGCTTCCAAGCATCCACGACCTAGACAAAGCTGCTCCGGACAATCCGGTGATTTTAAGTCGTTACTGCGGCCATAATCACAACGTAAATACGGCCGGCTTTAAGCGGGCAGGGCTCTATCATATCAAAAGCGTTAACATAGTTCGCGACGGAGAAGAGCTCACCGGCCTTATAACCGAAGGTGGAGCGGAGCCAATTATCGAAGCGGTCGCCGCAGAATATGAGACGCCGAAAAAACTGCGCGAGCTTATCCACGCCGCCTGCCTTGAGCTCTTGGCTTTCGGCATTACGTCCGTGCATGCCAACGACGCGCCCTCTTACGCTCTTGGTGAAGACCTCGCCACAATGCAGGATCTTGATAAAGCTGGACGTCTTCCGCTGCGCGTGCTCTGCTACCACGACAGAATGCCGGCCTATAAGGTTAAGAGCGGCTTCGGGAACGAGAAAATTTCATTTGCGGGGCTTAAACTTTTTGCTGACGGCTGTCTGGGAGGCCACACCGCCGCCTTGTACGAGCCATATTCAGATCAGCCGGATACACGCGGCCTAATGAACTGGTCGGACAACGAACTGTATTCGATGCTTGCTGAGGCTCACCGCCGCGGCATACAGGTTCAGGTACACGCGATAGGCGATAGAGCGGTGGATCAGGTCATCACCGCTGTCGAAAAAGTTATCGCAGAATACGGATATCCCGAGCTGCCGTTCCGAATCAATCACGCTATCGTTTGCCCGGCCAGCGTTGTTAAACGCATTGCGGCTACAGGCTCGGTCGTCGATCTCCAGACAATTCAGGCTCACACGGACAGGGCTATGGCCCCGCTTCGTCTCGGTCCGCGTATGGACTGCGCCTATTCCTTCAGGACGCTGCGCGACGCGGGCATCTTGCTGACGGGATCAAGCGACGCTCCGATGGAAGAGCCTGATCCCTGGTTCTCTATATGGTGCGCCGTTTGTCGTTCGAATACCGACGGCGCGCCTCTTTCGGGATACAGCCCGGATGAAAAGCTGGATCTTGATTCGGCTCTGAAAATGTACACCGTCAATCCGTGGAAGGCCGTAGGAAAAGACGACCGCTATGGGAAGATAGCTCCAGGCTGCTATGCTGATTTTACAGTCACTGAAGGCGACCCGACGACTATGGCTGTTGAAGATCTTCGTTTTGTAAAGAACACGGAGACATTTGTCGCTGGAGAACGTGTGTTTAAGAGAAGCTGATATTACGATCCGGCCGCCAGTTAAGCCGAATCGTCTTAGCTTTTTGATTAAAAACGTTAATTGAAAGGAGATTGAATTATGAATAGTAATCGACAGGATTATCAGCCGGAGACATGGGTATGTTTCGCCATACTTGGTTTTATGCTCTTCGCAATGTACAGCGCCATTTTTATAACGGGGCTTCAGCTTCATATCACTATGCTTACAGCGATGGGGTTCTGCATACTTATGCTCGTCCTTACCGGCTGTCCATATAAAAAACTGGAATTTGCCATCGTATCAAGTGGAGAACTCACTATCCCCACGCTGCTTATCCTCTATACGATAGGCGCGGTTATGGGATCATGGATAGCAAGCGGAACTGTTCCGATGATTATATACTGGGGGCTTAAACTTATCAATCCGAATATATTCCTCTGCACCGCCTGCCTCGCCTGCGTCATTACCTCCTTGGCGACAGGAAGCTCGTGGTCTACGATCGGAACTGTCGGTGTCGCGCTGATGGGAGTCGGCATGGGCTTAGGGATTAATCCCGCGATGACTGCCGGGGCCGTCGTTTCCGGCGCGGCGTTCGGCGATAAGATGTCACCGATGTCCGATACGACGAACGTCGCTCCCGCAGTCGCCGGCGCGGATCTTTTCGATCATATCAGGGCAATGTTGGTTACAGGCGGTCCGGCGCTTGCGCTTGCTCTTGTTGGCTTTGTCGCGCTCGGATTCTCACGCGGCGGAAACGCTGACGACGCTACAATCGCAAGTATTTTGAGCGCGCTCGACAATATATTCAATCTCAACTTTACTACGCTTATACCGGTCGTGCTGGTCATAGGACTTGCGGTAATGAAATTCCCCGCGATGCCGACGCTGCTTATCTCGGCGCTCGTCGCCGCGGCGCTCGCTATAATCGTGCAGGGACAGAGCATATCGTCCATCATGACTATAATGGAGAACGGCTTCGTTTCAAAAACAGGCAACGCGGCCATCGATGCGCTGCTTTCGCGCGGCGGCATGTTTTCGATGCACTACACGGCGAGCCTTACGGTTATCGTTATGGCTTTCGGCGGTATCCTGGAAAAGTGCGGCGTTCTGGACAATATCCTGAGCAAGATGAAAGCGATGACTTGTACAGTCGGAACAATGGTAGCCACGACGGTATTTGTGGAGATATTGTTGAACTTGATCACTGCGAGCCAGTACATGACTCTTATCCTCGGCGGAAAGCTGATGATGCCGGCCTACAAGGAAAAAGACATGCTGCCGCAGTGTCTTTCGCGCACTCTGGAGGACTCCGGCACAGTAACGTCGCTTCTGATCCCGTGGAACCTTTGCGGCGCGTTTGCGACCGCCGCCGTCGGAGTAAATAGCTTTGAATATCTGCCCTTCGCCCTCTTTAACTGGATATGTCCGCTGATTGCCGTCGCGTGGGGCTTCACCGGCATGTTCCAGTGGAAGACGGGGCAGATACCGAGCAAGCGGACTTATCGTGTTTAAACGCTGAAGAAGAGCTCGCTATGGTTACGGAGGCGGAGGCTCTTGCAAATGACTGTAATCTCAGGCCCTATGGCGTGAACAACGACACGGATAAGAACAAGTGCTGAAGGGCATCATCTTTCTTTTTGCCTGTCGGACTCAGGGCGGCGAACAAGGCTTCCCCGTAGTCCAATGTCAACGGCGCGAACGTCTGGTAAAGGAGATATTCCGTTGTATTATTGGTTTCAGGGGTTCTTGCTGGGGCTTGCCTATGTCGCGCCGATAGGCGTTCAGAACATGTTCGTGATCAACTCAGCAATGACCAGGAGCAGACGCGGAGCTCTGTTAACGGCTCTTATCGTAATATTTTTCGACGTTACGCTGGCGCTCTGCTGTTTCTTCGGAGCCGGCTCCGCCATACAGAAATACCGATGGCTTCAAGTCGCGATTCTTGGCATAGGGGGCGCAGCGATAATAAAGATAGGCGTCGGTCTGATACTCGAAAAAACGCGGGGCATCGCCGGCGAGACTAAAGAATTATCTGTAAAGGAAACGGTCGTTTCTGCCTGCGTGGTGACGTGGTGCAATCCGCAAGCTATTATTGACGACACAATGTTGCTTGGCGCTTTTTACGTTACGCTGCCACGCGAGCAGTCGGCGGCTTTCTTCGCAGGAGTCATATGCGCCTCTGCAACGTGGTTCATATCCTTGTCGCTTATGGCATCCGCATTCATGAGTAAGGTGAATGCAGAGGTTCTGCGTATTATCAACACTGTTTGCGGGGTGATAATTGTTTTCTGCGGGCTTAGGCTGTTGTACGGCCTTACAAAATTTATGTAGACAAGGGACGGAACTTTAGGCCCTCAAACAGCACGCGGCGCAATGGAATTAGAGAAACAGAAAGAGAGGTGGTCGCTATATCGGAAGAAAGCGGAGAAATTTTAGGCGGTGCTGATTTATGCGCACAGAGGAAGGATTTTCTGAATTTATCTGTTTGAGACTGCATTAGGAAGGTTATCGTTTATTATGAAAGCTATTCTGAAACTTACTCCAATCATCGTTATTGCGGGGCTTATGA
>CAZSRK010000092.1:0-4494 GCA_964609305.1 uncultured Oscillospiraceae bacterium | reverse complement strand
AGTTTTTTTATCAGTGTGTCAGGGAAGGTTGTGTGCTTACGTCAGAGCCCCTTTTTGTAATAAATGAACGCACTGATTATTTAGAGGGCAAACTCACCACCGAGCCATACCCCTATTATGCCTGCGTTCCCGTAGACCCCAGATACGCCCCAAAAACGGCGAAACGCTTTCCTGCCTGCAAAGCCCTTGCGGTTTCCTATTACGGAGATTATACCGGCTTGGGCAGGGCCTGGCTGAAATTGGGGGAAGAAGTAGAACAGAGAAAACTCACTCCTGCCGATTTCCCGCGGGCCATCGCTATTGTCGCTCCCTACACTGGACGGGAAATAGATCCCCATCGCTACTGCGGGAAGATTGTGCTGCCAATTCGGGATTAAACAAATGCACCTGCGGATACCGCAACGAGGATTTTCGTTGCTTCGGGTTAATTAATGGTGTAATTAAAAGCGCCCCTATATGAGCATAGGGGCGCATCATAACGGGAATAAGTTCACTTTTCTCTCCTATGTTTGCTGTTTCTCTCGATGCAATCAATAAGATGCTTATCCAAAGCTTCTCGTTTTGTAATTGCCGCCTCAAGTCGTTCGAGCCATGGGGATTTGACCGCCGAAATATGTACTTTTTTCTGCTCTTTCTGCCCAGGGTATTTTACTCCGGCCAGCTCCATGAGTTTCGACCATTGCGTCGTTCCGCAATGTCTGGCTATCGTCATCCACAAAGGCGTTCCTTTATCTTTGTGCATGTTGTATGTATTTGAACTAAAACCTTCCTCGTGACAGTGTTTTAAAAACTGTTCTCGGAAACAGGAGAGCCAGTCCTCCGGAGACTGATATCCATATTGATTCTTCCGCGGAACCGTATTATCATTAGAAAAGTAAAGCTTGTGAAGAAGCGCGCTCGCTCGCATTCCAAAATGCTTTTGTATGATATTAGCTCCAGGCATATCAGGTTCTATCAGATTGGTTACGGTAGGGGGCCTGCCGTGCTGGTCTTTCCACTTTTCCAACGCTTCTATGATGGACTCCTTTGACCATTTTGCAACGATATCTCTACGCTGTAATTGCTGCAACCGCTTGATTGCCTCACTGTTTTTTTCGTTATGTTCTTCCCGTTTTAGTGTGATTATGGCTAGTTCTAGCGCTTCTTTTGTAGTCATATGAGCTCCTTTTATCCCTTTCTCGACTACTATATTCCGTGCCAATGATCTCCGGAGAGATACGTCGCTATCTCCGCGACAACAGCGCCGTGCGCGTGTCCCGCTCGGTCCGCGACACGGCCTATCGCGTGCTTCAGGTCAAGGAAAAGCTAACAAACGACAAACAGCGCGAGCCTACGGTGGACGAGATCGCCAAGGAACTTGGGATAAAAAAACAGGAGGTTGTTTTCGCGCTGGACGCGATCTCCGACCCGGTCTCTCTTTACGAGCCCGTCTATACAGAAAGCGGCGACAGCATCTGCGTCATGGACCAGATCGGCGACTCGAAAAACACTGACGAGAGCTGGTTGGAGCGCCTTGCGCTGGGCGAGGCGGTATCTCATCTGTCGGAGCGGGAAAAGCGCATACTCGCGCTGCGCTATTATGACGGACGCACACAGATGGAGGTCGCACAGGAGATAGGCATTTCCCAGGCGCAGGTCTCCAGACTGGAGAAAAACGCAGTCAACCAGATAAAAAAAGATCTTTTCGTATCATAAAAATATGGAGGACGAAACCGTCCTCCATATTTTTATATCTGTTATTAATCGATAAAGCCGATATATATTCCTCCAGCGCTCGTCACTGCTGATATCCGCTTATCCCCGTTTGCAATTTCGGCGTCCTCGACCTCGACCTGGCCCAGATCAGTGCTTGCAGAAACCGTATACTCCTGCGCGCTTCCCCGCATGTCGACGTCTAAGTTGCCCATTGTCGCGCTCAGGAAGGTCTCGTCGGCACTGATATTATAAGCGTTTACCTCCCCTGTCGTACACTCCGCCGTTATGGACTTTGCCTGCACGATATATAACTCTATGTTCCCGGCCTGGCCCACCGCGGACACCTCGCCGTCAGACACAACGTTGTCCAACATGATGCTCCCTGTGGTGCAGCTTACGCTTACATTCCCGGGGGACGAGATTTTCTCAAGCTCCACATCCCCCGCCGTGGCCGAAACCTCTATCGACGCTGCTGAGACGTCATAAATCTCCACACTGCCTGTCGTGCACGTCACGCTCAGCATCCCTTCAGCCTCCAGGCCGGAGAGCTCCGCACTTCCCGCAGCAACCGCTATCGCCACCTGCCCGTCATAGACGGCGGGAATACCTATCTCAACTGATAAATCCCCCTCATCCCAGTTGCCGAAGTTAAAGAAGTTAAATACAATATACTCATACCACTTTTTGTCCTTCAACCGGACATACTCCAGCGAGAGTTCGCCGTCTTCATTTTTGAGCTCATATCCTCCGTACTCGGCCGTATAGTACCTCACAGTTATATCCTGTGATTCGGAGGGATAAACACGTATGCTGTCCGCCTCGGCAGAAAGATATATCTCTTCAATACCCTCGCAGGATACCGTTTCCTCATGCCATTGCTTCGTATCGTCCAACTGCGTTGAGAGCCTGGATATATCAAACCCGACGGCGGCAAGGGCGCAGGCACATACGACCACACCACACAGAATAAGCGCGCAGGCCGTAATCAATATGATCTTCGTCTTCTTTTTCATTTTTCCCTCCTGAACATATCAACACAGGAATGCCAGATATTTACACACAGATGTGCCGTTCCGACAGCGAGCTTCTTAGTCAGCAGCCAGACAGCGGGCGCGGACAGAAGGCAAAGCCCGGCGCAGACAAGGCCGCAGCCAAAAAGGGCAAAAGCAGGCGCCATATTGCGCGTCATAAGCGCAGCAAAGCCGAAAACTCCAGCAACCGCACCCGCGCCAAGCGACACGACGATTGCAAACAGAGAGATTATGACGCTCCACACAACGATATAAATGCTTATTATCACCGCGATCACGGCTATGAGCAGCGCAAGCCACAGCGGAGAACCGACTATTATCAGCGTTGTACTCAGGGGACGGCCCTCGGGCTTCAGCTTCCCTGACTCGCGCGCCTCGGCGATTGTCTTCTCGGCCACTGCCTCGACACTTCCAAGGCGCTCAACTGCCTCCTGCTCGCTGAGTCCGTCCTCCATGGCGTCGGCGATCATCTCGTCATAAAACGCAATCGCCCGGCGCCGCTCCTGCGTCCTGACCCGTCGGAGCAATCGCGACAGCTTCCTCAAAAACTCATTCTTACTCATTTTCCGTACCTCCCACAATGAAACTGTGAATGCGCAGTATCTGCTCCCACTGACCGACGAATTCCTCTATTTTTGCCAGACCTGCATCCGTCAATTTGTAATACTTTCTCAACCGGCCGCTGTGTTCAGCAGAACGCACAGTAACCATCCCGCCGGCCTCGAGGCGCTTTAGTATAGGATATAGCGTCGACTCCGAGATCTCAATATATGGCGAGATGTCGCGTATCAGCTTATAGCCGTATGTCTCGCCGGAACGCATCGCAGTCAGAACACATATCTCAAGAAGCCCTCTTTTCAGTTGTGCATCCATCGATATGCCTCCTTTCGCATAATACTATACAACACATAGTATAATGTGTCAAGGGGTATTTTGGCCTGCGGCATATTATCATATATCAGGGCATATCCTCAGCATAGGCGGCTGTTATATTAAGGAGGGGATCGCCGTTTTATGAGAATCGCGGATCTGCATTATAAAGAAGTAATCAACATAAGCAACGGCCACAGGCTTGGTTATGTCTCCGATATAGACATGGACTGCACTACCGGCCGGGTGCTGGCGCTGATCGTGCCCGGCCCATATCGTTTCCTGGGCCTTTTTGGACGGGAGGCCGACTATATTCTGCCATGGGACGGAATAATAAAAATCGGCGACGACATAATTCTTATCGACGACTCGGCCGAGATCCAGCGCCCCCGCAGGGAAAAAAAGGTCAGGGGCTGAAAAACTCTGCCCCTGACCGGAATTTCGCTTAAAATAATAAGGAAAAAACAGCTTGCAATCGGTCGCTTTGCCTGCTATAATATCAGGGCATTACGCACGGAGAGCTGATTTCGGCGTTTGTGGCCAAGGGCTTGCGCCGGGAAGTGACGCCTCCGGAGGTAAAAACAAATAACAGGAGGAAAACAAAAACAATGGCAGTAGTATCTATGAAACAGCTTCTGGAAGCCGGCGTCCATTTCGGACACCAGACCCGTCGGTGGAACCCCAAGATGGCCGAGTACATTTACATGGAGCGCAACGGCATCTACATCATCGACCTTCAGAAGACCGTAAAAAAGCTTGAAGAGGCTTACAGTTTTATCCGCAGCCTGGCTGAAAACGGGGAGAGCGTCCTGTTTGTCGGCACAAAGAAGCAGGCTCAGGATGCCGTCAGGGAAGAGGCCGAGCGCGTCGGACAGTTCTATGTCAACGCCCGCTGGCT
>CAZSRK010000091.1:0-5446 GCA_964609305.1 uncultured Oscillospiraceae bacterium | reverse complement strand
AGAGCACGCACCTTCCCATGAAGGTGAACATGTCCGGCGTCATGCCCATCATCTTTGCACAGGCCATCGCCTCCCTGCCCGCGACGCTGCTGATGCTCTTCGGCATCACCGAAGACAGCGGCGGGTTCTGGGGCGGCTTCCTGTCGGTGTTTAACTCCAACAGTCTGCTGTATGCGTTCATCTATCTGCTGCTTATCATCTTCTTTGCGTATTTCTACTCGACGATCCAGTTCAATCCGATCGAGATCGCAAACAACCTCAGAAAGAACGGCGGCTTTATCCCCGGCTTCCGGGCCGGCAAGCCCACCAGCGAGTTTATACAAAAGGTGCTCAACAAGATAACACTGTTCGGCGCCATCTATCTGGGCATTATCGCCACCGCTCCCATCGTCATAAGCTGCTTCAGCGACGTTGCCAGCATCTCCGGCATCTCTCTGGGCGGCACCTCGATCATCATCGTCGTTGGTGTCGCGCTTGAGACGGTCCAGGCTCTTGAGAGCCAGATGCTGATGCGTCACTACAAGGGCTTCCTCGAATAATCGAAACGGAGGAACGATCGCATGAAGCTAATATTACTCGGCGCACCCGGCGCCGGCAAGGGCACACAGGCCGAGATACTCAGCAAGATGTGCTCCATCCCAACAATATCCACAGGTAACATCCTGCGGGCGGCCATGAAGAATGGCACGCCGGTGGGCCTGAGGGCGAAGGAATACGTCGACAGCGGCAGGCTGGTCCCCGACGAGGTCGTCATCGGCATCGTCAAGGAGCGCCTGGCGGAGCCGGACTGCAAGAACGGCTATATCCTCGACGGCATGCCCCGCACCATACCTCAGGCCGAGGCGCTGGAGGAAGAGGGCATCGACATCGACTGCGCCCTGTCCATTGAGATCAGTGATGAGGAGATAATCCAGCGTATGTCTGGGCGCCGCACCTGCAAGGAATGCAGCGCGACTTTCCATGTCGTCTCCAACCCGCCGAAAGTTGAGGGGAAATGTGACAACTGCGGCGGCGAGCTGACAATAAGGGCCGACGATGCGCCCGAAACAGTCAAGGCAAGGCTTGCCACATACCACACCGAGACGGAGCCTCTCAAGGACTTCTACTCAAAGCGCGGCAAGCTAAAAACCGTGGAGAACCAGCCGAGCATTGAGGCCACCACGGAAGCTATAACCAAAGCTCTGGGGATCTGATGATGATAACAATCAAATCCCCTCGGGAAATAGAGCTGATGCGCCGTGCCGGAAAAATTACCGCGGCGGCCCGTTCAATCGGACGGGAAATGGTGACGGCCGGCGTAACGACCCGGGAAATAGACAAGGCAATTCATGATTTTATCATCAAACAGGGCGCGACCCCATCCTTTCTGGGGTATGGCGGATTCCCGGCCAGCGCCTGTATTTCGGTGAACAACGAAGTTATACATGGTATCCCCGGAAAGCGGAGAATAGAGGAGGGCGACATCGTCAGCATAGACGTCGGCGCTTTCATCGGAGGCTTCCACGGCGACTGTGCCGGGACCTATGCCGTCGGCGCAGTAACTGAGGAGGCCCGGCGCCTCATCGAGGTCACGCGGCAAAGCTTTTTCGAGGGTATCAGGTTCGCACGTCAGGGCAACAGAGTCTCGGACATCTCACATGCGATCCAGGAGTACGTTGAATCCTTCGGGTACAGCCTGGTCAGGGATTATGTCGGTCACGGTATCGGCAGCCAGATGCATGAAGCCCCGGAGGTTCCCAACTTTGGTCAGGCGGGGCACGGCCCGCGTCTGGTAAAAGGCATGACGATCGCCATCGAGCCGATGGTGAATATTGGCGGTGCTGCTGTCAAGGTTCTGGGAGACGATTGGACAGTGGTCACGGCGGACGGCAGCCTCTCGGCGCACTATGAAAACACAGTCCTCATTACGGACGGTGAGCCGGAGATACTGACCTTCGCGGAGGATCTTATGTTATGAACTCAGACAAAAGATATCAGAATGACACTACCAGTATTTATTGCGGAGGAGGAAACCAGGCTTGGCAAAAGATGATGTAATCGAGCTCGAGGGCACGGTCATTGAGGCGCTGCCCAACACGATGTTCCAGGTCGATATCGGCAACGGCCATACGATCCTGGCCCATATCTCCGGAAAACTCCGGGTGAACTATATCAGGATACTTCCCGGCGACAAGGTCACGGTGGAGATGTCTCCTTATGACCTGACCCGGGGCAGGATCACCTGGAGAAGTAAATAGGACCCCGGCGTCCGTTATGAACAGAATCAGGAGGCTATACAGATGAAAGTCAGACCGTCCGTTAAGCCCATGTGCGAAAAATGCAAGATCATCAAGCGCAAGGGTAAGGTAATGGTAATTTGTGAAAATCCTAAGCACAAGCAGAAGCAGGGCTGAGCACTGATGCCCGCAACCACCCGCCGCTTGGCGGCAGAAACAAGCGAAAGGAATGATTGACAAATATGGCACGTATCGCCGGCGTGGACCTGCCCAAGGACAAGAGGATAGAGATCGGTCTCACCTATGTCTACGGCATAGGCAGGACGAGCGCGAAGAAAATACTTGAAAAAACCGGTGTGAACCCTGACACCCGCGTCAAGGATCTGACCGATGCAGAAGAGGCGAAGCTCCGCGAGTGCATCGACCACGACTATATCGTTGAAGGCGATCTCCGCCGTCAGACCGCGCTTGACATCAAGCGTCTGACCGAGATTGGCAGCTACCGCGGCCTGCGTCACCGCCGCGGCCTTCCTGTCCGCGGACAGCGCAGCAAGACCAACGCCCGCACCCGCAAGGGTCCGAAGCGCACCATCGCCAACAAGAAGAAGTAAGGAGGGATATTCATGGCAGCACCTAAGAAGAAGGTCCGTACGCGCCGCAGAGAGCGCAAAAATATTGAAAAGGGAGCCGTGCATATCAGCTCTTCCTTCAACAACACCATGGTCACGATAACCGACACTTTCGGCAACGCCATAAGCTGGGCCTCCGCCGGAGGCATGGGCTTCCGCGGAAGCCGTAAGTCCACCCCCTATGCGGCGCAAACCGCCGCGGAGACCGCCGCGAAGGCGGCAATGGAGCACGGGCTCAAGACTGTCGAGGTTTTTGTCAAGGGTCCCGGCTCGGGACGAGAGGCCGCCATCCGCGCGCTGCAGACCGCCGGCCTCGAGGTAACGATGATCAAGGATGTGACTCCCATCCCGCACAACGGATGCCGTCCTCCGAAGCGTCGTCGCGTCTAAGTTAAGGAGGGTAAGCTAATGGCAAAAAACATGCAGCCTGTGGCCAAGCGCTGCAAGGCACTGAATGTATCTCCCGCGGCTATGGGGTATGCAAAGAAGAACACGATACGCAACCCCAAGGGCCAGATGAGAAGGAAGCAGAGCGAGTACGCCACACAGATGAACGAGAAGCAGAAGGTCAAGTTTGTCTATGGCATCCTCGAGAAGCAGTTCCGCCTCTATTTTGAGAAGGCGCAGAAGGCTCCCGGCCAGACCGGCGAGAACCTGCTCACTCTCATCGAGCGCCGTCTTGACAATGTCGTGTTCCGCATGGGCTTCTGCTCAACGCGCCGCGACGCCCGCCAGGCGGTCAACCACGGCCACTTCACCGTCAACGGGCGCAGGGTCGACATCCCGTCCTACCTGGTCAAGCCGGGCGACATCATCTCCGTGAAGGAGTCCAGCCGTAATTCCGTCAAGTTCAAATCCATCAAGGAGGACGGCGCGTACTGCACCTCCCCGCGTTGGATAGACACCGACGTTACCAACCTTACGGCTAAGATCACGGATATGCCCGCCAGAAGCGACATTGACATGCCGATCGAAGAGCACCTGATCGTCGAGCTGTATTCTAAGTAAAAAGAACCCTCAATTGGAAAGCTGGTATTTTTACAACGCGCACATGGCGTAACAACTTAGAAGGAGGGTAAAACATGATTGAAATAGAAAAGCCGCGCATCGAATGTATTGAAGACCCGTCGAACGAGGCTTACGGCAAATATGTCGTAGAGCCTCTGGAGCGTGGCTACGGCACGACTTTAGGCAACTCTCTGCGCAGAGTTCTTCTCTCCTCTCTCCCCGGCACAGCCGTTACCAGTATCAAGATCGCTGGCATCCAGCATGAGTTTTCGACCATTCCCGGAGTCAAGGAAGATGTCACGGAGATAGTTCTCAACATCAAGGGCATCATCGCAAAGCTCCACTGCGAGGGTTCGAAAACCGTCTACATTGAGGCCTCCGGCGAGTGTGAAGTCACTGCCGGCGACATCAAGGAGGACGCCGAGGTCGAGATTATAAACCCCGACCTTCATATTGCGACTCTCGGACCCGATGCAAGCCTGAGCATGGAGCTGACAATCAGCCACGGGCGCGGATATGTCACGGCAGACAAGAACAAACCCGCACAGGCCATAATCGGCGTTATCCCGGTCGATTCAATATATACTCCTGTTCTGAAAGTCAACTACACGGTCGAAAACACCCGTGTTGGCAATCAGACGGACTATGATAAGCTGACTATCGAGGTCTGGACAGACAAGACCATAACCTCGAGAGACGCGGTTTCTCTCGGTGCCAAGATACTCTGCGACCACTTTGCCCTGTTCACCGACCTGAGCGAGACTATCGGAAGCCGCGCGACGGTCGTTGAAAAGGTCGAGACGCAGAGGGATAAGGTCCTTGAGATGACGATTGAAGAGATGGATCTCTCCGTGCGCAGCTTCAACTGCCTGAAGAGGGCCAACATCAACACCGTGGAGGATCTTATCAGCAAGACTCAGGAAGAGATGATAAAGGTCCGCAACCTCGGGCGCAAGTCTCTTGAAGAGGTCGAGCACAAGCTGGCAATGATGGGCCTGTCCCTTGCCAGTGACGACAACAATTAACGGAAGCTAACTTCCAATATTCTGGTCCACTCTAACAAGGAGGAAAACGACAATGCCCGGAACAAGGAAACTCGGCAAGACGACCGATCAGCGCAGGGCGATGCTCCGCCAGCAGGTCACGGACTTTCTGGACTATGGCCGCATGGAGACTACCGTCACCCGCGCCAAGGAGATCGGGCCCATGGCCGAGAAGATGATAACCCTCGGGAAGAAGAAGTCCCTGGCCACCTACCGCCAGGCGCTTAGCTTCATCACCCGTGAGGATGTTGCAAAGAAGCTCTTTGACGAGATCGCCCCGAAGTATTCGGAGCGCAACGGCGGTTACACCCGCATTACCCGCATCGGCCCCCGCCGTGGTGATGCGGCGGAAATGGCCGTTATTGAGCTTGTGTAAATAACTATCGTCCAAACGCCCTTCCAGGAGACGGAAGGGCGTTTAAATTTACCTTTATTTTTTGTATAATTATCTCAAATACAAGTTGAATCCGCGGCGGTTCGATGGTATTATAAAATAAAAACAGGTTGATTGTAAAATCAAGTTGAACACCTAACAAGAAAGTCCATAGCG
>CAZSRK010000090.1:0-5530 GCA_964609305.1 uncultured Oscillospiraceae bacterium | reverse complement strand
CATTATCCGCAACGGTAACCGAAGATGTGGCGCCTTCATTTATGAAGGTCACAGTATGGTTATTCGTGGTGCTCCCTTCTTCTTTGGAAGTAATGGTCTGAATTGTGGCGTTTTCGCTGCTCCCCGCCGCCTCAATAGCTTCGTCAATGGTACTGTGATAGCTGAAAGGAGCATTGTTGCCGGCGACGCTGTCTATAACCTCGTAGTTGAGGCTCGGGGCAAGCAGCGTGCTGCTGACCGAGGCGGAAAAATTACCACCGGTGATGAAGTTTGTTTGCGTCTGGCTGGACACAGCCGCCTGTCCGCTCGGCGCGATAAAATCGCCGTCCTCGATGTTTATATCGATCTTGGCAATGGCTTCCGCGCCGTTTCCCTGCGGATTGGTCTCATACACCGCCGCACCGCCGGAGAACTCGCCGCCATAGATGTTGACTGCCACAGGCAGAGCCGTGGTATGCTGAGCCACGGCGATAGCGGCGTTACTGCTGGTGGTGCCACTGCCGTTGGCAGAGGAGCTGGGCTCGCCATTGCCGCCGGTGATGGCCGCGCCATCATAGACGTTCAATGTACCCGCGCGCATCTCGATACCAACGTTGCCACCGGTAACCGTTGCTCCGCCATAGACATTGAGCGTACCAGTACCGGGATGATAGATGGCAGTGGAATCGGACTTGACTGCTGCGCCGCTATAGAGGTTGATGGTACTGTTGGTGGTGCTGGAACCGTTGGTCTGAATGGCAGGCAGCGAATATGTTACGTCGCCGCTTATCCCATCCATGCCGGTGGTGTCGATAGTGCCATGGACCTCCAGCGTGGGGCTCTCGCCGGTAAGCAGCACCAGGCCCTTTACCGTTACGCCTTGGCCGATGGTGATGACGGCATCGACAGAATCCTCCTTGGTTGAAATCAGGTTTGTTGTTCTGTTGGTATTTATGATTGTGCCACGATTTGTTCCAGAGCTATCCATGATGGTCAGCGAACCGCTGCTTCCAAGGCTGAAAGAATCAAGGATAGTTTCAGTTGATGTATAAGTACACCCATTCAGGTCCAGGGAAAGCTGTTTTGAGCCAACCTCAACATAACTATAAGTGATATTCTTCTGAAGCTGCATCACGCTGCCTTCATTTCCCTTGGCGGCGTTGAAAGCTGACGCCAGTTCCGTTTCCGTGCCAATATACTGGTATACGGTTTCATTATCATTCAGCATAACCGTAACAGCAATAACTTCATCCTTAAGCCGGCCTCTCCAGCCGGAGCTTGTCCTGGACACTGTATAAGTGTCGGTGTCTACCGCTGTGAAAAAGTCTTCTGACAGCGTACCCTCGCCAGTTATCTCAATATCCGCAGCCTTGATGGGCATGCCTCCGGAGAGGGTCGCGCCGGAGGCGATGCTTATGGTCAGAACAGGTGTGGAAGGGGTGTAGCTAGTGCTGCCGAAGGCTTCACCTTCAGGGTAATTCAGGGAAACGCTTTTGTTGATATTAATTATGGTGTCCTTTGTTTTTACCCCCAGGTTCCGGATTAACGTGTACAGGTCCCCGCCCAGGAGATAAGCCGTCTGCCCGTCACATGTTGCGCTGGCTATGTAATCTGTGGATGTCTCCGGATTCAGGACGCCCACGCGGCCGTCCTCATAGAGGCCAAGGACGCAGCCGTGTGCAAGATATTTGGTGTTGGTTTTGGCATTCCAGTTGTAAAAGGTACCGCCCGAGATGGACATCGTGGTGTTGCCGCTGCTTATACCGCTGATCGGCGATGTTGTGCTGGTTTTAGCAGCCATAAAGGTGCCGCTCTCAATGTTTAAAATGGTTTTCGACAAGCTCTTTAGGCGAATGGAATAGCCATAATTATCGACATTCAAATTGGCGTTCTTTACGGTCAACTCCGGCGTCGCAGTCTTATCGCCTTCAAGGTAAACTGCTGCGTTGCTCCCGTTTGTGCCCCGGTAGTTGATGTTGACGCCGCCATCCAAGATAAGGGTAGAGCCCTTTGCCTGGTAGATGCTATATGCCGTGCCGCTGTTTTCAATGGTGCCCTTGGTTTCCGTCCCACTCTGATCCGTGATGGTGAGGGATGTGCCCTCATTCACCCGGATGAGACCGGTATTGGATGTGCTGACGCTCCCGCTGATGGTCTTGCCATTCAGGTTAAGGGTGATATCCTTGCCGTCGACCACGATGGTTTGCGTCAGATCCGTCACATTCGCCAGCAGCTTCAATCGCCTCTTCCAGAGAATTACAATTCCGTGACTGCCCCCCTCGCTGGAGGGAATTACCTGTGCTATGACTGAGCCATCATCCGCGAATGCGGATACAGTCATCAGAGCAATCAACATTATAAGTGCCAAAAGGACGCCTGAAGCATACGCTCCTCTTCTTCTCATGTTAGATCCTCCCGCTTGTCCGGACAGGGCGCTATGCCGCGCCGGGCAGTAATTTATTATTGATACTCAATGGTTTTTGTGCTGTCATAAGAATAGCACAAATCCTGAGATTATCAAGTATTTTCAGTCATTTTTCCCCCTTTGTCGACTAAATAGTGATAGAAATGCCCACAGCGCCCGGGGACCTCTTTCCCTGTTATGGCACTGCGGGCCGTACTATTATTCCTGTCCAACCTGCGCTTCGTCAGATAAAGGGAGCTCCTGCGGAGAAAAAGAGGCCCGGACAATGACCATGTATTCCGCCTGTTTGAGGCGCTCGGGCTCTTCAAGCAGCGTCCGGCAGTCGTAGGCATGCACACCACTTCCCATATCGGGCACGAGCGAAGCGAGAATCAGTTCCCCATCCGGGGCCACTGCGAGCTCATCGCCCCGCTCCCAGGCGGTAAACGACCAGCCAATAACGTTTGAGTCCTCGGGGAAATTGAAATATGTGAGCAGGGAGCCGCCGTATCCACCAGTATCGATCTGGACGTTCACACCGCGGTATGCGCCGTCATCATTGGACAGCGACATGAGCACGGACAGGTCCTTCACATATTCCGTCAGCGTCACAGGCGCGCTGCTGCGCGTCTAGACCACTGACCACCTTTTCATCGCAGGCAAACTCTATATCACTGCACAGCAGTACATATGCCACCCACACGAGAGGGTTGAACCAGTGTACAGCCAACAGCAGATATCCCAGAGGCTTCCACCAGTGGTCAAACCGCCGGATGTGCGCCTGTTCGTGGGCCACGACATATCCAACGTCGCGCTCTTCCAGCCCAACAGGCAGATATATTTTCGGATGCAGGATACCGAATACAAACGGCGCGTCGATAAACTCCCCCTGATATATATTCTCACTCAGCAGCACCGCCGTGCCCAACCGCCGGTACAGCCGCAGGCAACTCAATGCGGCATGGATAATCAGTATAGCCATGCCAGTAAGCCAAACTACCGAAAGTACCGGCAACAGTACCTGAAGGGGATTTGCACTTTGCACTGGCGACGGCGTAAACGACCGGCTGATCAGCGGATTTATCACGTTGTTTATCGCCTCTATACCGCTGTCTATGGACGGAGAACGGTCCATCATAATAGATGGAGAGACGGTCTCGCCACTCGGTATCAGGCTGAACATGCTCTCCGGCGAGAACGGGCAGACAAGACGCAGAGCCACAAAGCCCTAAAGCAGCAGTCGCGTCCATTTCGGAGCGCTTTTCAGCACAAGCCGGAAAATCAGCACGACAAGTATCAGCCAGAGCGCGGAAATACTCATATTGACGATACGGATAAACGCTTCAGTCATCGCAAGCACCGTCCCTGTATGCGTCGATCATCTTCTGCATTTGCTCTATCTCGTCAGATGAAAGCCGGCGCCGTCTAGTGAACGCCGCAATAAAGGCCGGGAGCGAGCCGTCAAACTTTTTCTCGACCAGCTCGTCTGCCTCTGCCGCCTGCACTTCGTCCCGGCTGACCAGCGAGGTGACAAGCGTATTCTCGTTCTTGAGCACGCCTCGCTGTGACAGGCGCTTTATGACCGTGTAGGTCGTCGTAGGCTTCCAGCCCAGGCGTTCCCTGCACAGCTTCACAAGCTCACTGCTTTTTATGGGCTCATTCTCCCAGAGTATGAGGCAGAAACGATATTCGCTTTCAAAAACCTTCGGTGTCTCCATACCTCCACTCCTCTCTAATGCGTTAGACTGCATATATAGTCTAACGCATTAGAGTTTTTTTGTCAATCAGCCGCATCGTTTTTTCCGCACTCAGCGCATATTCCGCTTAAAAAAGGGTTGACAACATCTAAACATGTGTATATACTGTACTTATCGAACAAGTACACTAAATACATTTATAACACCGGAAGGAAGCCTTATGGAAATAATCATAAGTAACAGCAGTGATAAACCTATATATGAACAGATAAGTTCACAGATAAAGAACAACATCATGAACGGGTCTTTGCAGGCAGGTGAAATGCTGCCATCCATGAGAGCGTTGGCAAAAGACCTGCATTTAAGCGTGATTACGGTCCAGCGCGCTTATGAGGACCTGACTCGCGACGGCTTTATTGAGACTGTTTCCGGAAAGGGCAGTTTTGTCGCCGCTCAAAATAAAGAGTTCATACAGGAAGAGCAGCTGCGCAAAGCGGAAGAATTGTTACAGCAGGCTGTTGATATCGGCCGCTCTCATGGGATTTCCTACGAGCAGATGGCGGATATCCTGAAACTGTTGTATGAAGAATAACCGGAGGTCATACGATGAGCAATAACAATATATCTGTAAATAATCTATGCAAATCCTTTGACGGGTTTTCCCTAGATCACGTTTCATTACAGGTGCCTAAAGGCAGGATAGTCGGTTTTATAGGCGAAAATGGAGCCGGAAAAAGCACCACAATAAGCCTCATACTCAACGAACTTAAAAAAGACGGCGGGACGATAGAAATTTTCGATGTCTATAATTCGGACAGCTCCGTGAAAAAAGACATCGGCGTCGTGTTCGACGAATGCAATTTCCATGAGTTTTTTACAGCGCGACACATCGGAAAGATACTATCAGGAATCTATCCTACCTGGGACAACTCGCTGTTTACCGAGTATATGAAAAGGTTCAATGTTCCGGTGTCAAAGACAATCGGCTCCTTTTCCAAGGGAATGAAAATGAAGCTTTCGATCATCTGCGCTATGGCCCACCGGCCAAAGCTGCTTATCCTGGACGAGGCGACGACGGGGCTTGACCCAGTGGTGCACGAGGAAATACTCGATATGTTCCTGGATTTCATACAGGACGAGGAAAACTCCGTCTTTTTTTCTTCGCACATCATATCCGATATTGAAAGAGTGGCCGACTATGTGATACTGATACACCAGGGTAAAATCATATTTGAAGAGGAAAAGGACTATCTGATATACAATTACGGTATCATCCGCCGCGGGAAATCTCAGTTTGAGCAGATACCGCCGGACGATTACATCATTTCCCGAAAAACAAATTTGAGCTTTGAATGTCTGGTCAGGGACAGGGAAACTGTCAAACGCAAGTATAAAGACCTGATGGTCGACAATGCCACACTGGAAGAGATCATGCTGTTTTATATAAAAG
>CAZSRK010000089.1:0-5572 GCA_964609305.1 uncultured Oscillospiraceae bacterium | reverse complement strand
TTTCTTGTGTTTTTATTATAGCTCATTAGCCACTCCCGTTACAACTTTATTATAGCACTTCACTTATAGCTATTCGTCTGGCTATTCCTCAAAGAGATAGTCGGGAAGTTTAATAGGTTTTCCAAGCAAGACCTTTCCGCATGCTCTCACGGAACTGCCGCTGTCTGCCGAAACGAAAACATTAGAAGCTTTTCGGCTTGGGTTTGCAGAGACAAGTATAAGATTGTTATCGTCATCAAGGTAGTATTGTTTGCAATACATTGCCCCATCGACGCAGAAGATACCGACATCCCCTATCTGGAGTTCGGCATCTTTTTTCACATAGACCATGTCGCCATCGTTGATATACGGACACATACTGTCGCCTTGACACTACTATAGTTTCGCATACAAATAATAGTTAGTTTTACTAAACATTTCTCTCTTTTTTGGTGATCTATACAAAATTGATTTGCTATTTTCCGTGTGTGTTGACATTATATTCAAAGGAGATATACTGTTTTTAAGCTCGGGCTTAAATTGGAGCCAGTGCTATAAATGAAAAAGGAGGAACAAAAATGAAGAAAAGAAAATCTCTGGCACTGATTCTGGCGCTACTTATGATGCTTACGCTCCTCACAGCCTGCGGAGGGGAGAGCGAACAGGCACAGACCGAAGCGCCGCAGGAAGACTCCACCGAAGCTGACCCAGCATCGGACATTACGGAAAACGAGGAGGTATTTACCTATCCTCTCGCGGGATATAACGAACTAACAATATGGCGCACTATCTCCCAGGATGAGCTGGACGTGACCGGCGGTGAATCCAGTCCCGGAACCGAAAGGCTAGAAGAATTGACAGGTGTTCACGTTGAATATATGTTATCAACGGACTCCACAGCGTCTGCTCAGCTCGGCGCACTGCTGGCCGGAGGCGATTATCCGGACATCCTCAGTGCAGTTGAGCAATTTTATTCTAAGGGACTGGCTTCCATGTATGAGGAGGGCATTTCCATAGAGTTGACGGATGTTATAAATGAATATATGCCCAATTACGCTTCGGGGCGTCTTGCAGAGGAATATGAGAGAGACACCATTGCCGACGACGGAAATATCTATGGCATATATATTCTGACGGTTTCAGAAAATATCCCTCAAGGCCCCGCAATACGGGCCGATTGGCTGGAAGATCTGTCCCTCGATATCCCTGTGACCTATGAGGATTACGAGAATGTGCTCACGGCGTTTAAGGTTGAAAAGGGCGCGACCGCGGGCTTGCATCTGACAAATTACGGTATGCCCTATTACAACTATCTCAGCGCCGGCTACGACGTTGCGGCATATATCTCCGATGCACGCGACTATAAGCCGTTTTATCAGGTGGACGGGACCGTCAAATTCGGGCCACTCGAAGACGGATGGTATGATTTTACCGCAATGATGGCTGACTGGTATGATAAGGGTCTTCTCTATCAGGACTTTATGTCCCAGACCGCAATGACCCAGACGATAATGGAGCTTGGCACCACCGGGCAGAGCGGCCTTCTGTATACATATCAGTACCAGCTTTCTACCATCCCCCTGCAGTCGAGCGATCCGGATTGTGAGCTGATTCCAATCGGTGACGCCGTGAAGGAGGAGGGGCAGCAACTTCATCTGCGTGCGCCCATAACCCTTATCCAAAAGCAGGGCACCGTTATAACCACAAGCTGTGAGAATGTCGAGGTTGCGGCGCGCTGGATGGATTTTGGCCTGACCGACGAGGGCTATATGCTCGCAACATATGGCATAGAGGGTGAAGAGTACAGCTATACGCTCGATGAAAGCGGGCAGCCCGTCTATACCGAGTATATTCAGACCATGGCCGAGGAGTATGGTTATACCGTTTATAAGATGGCCACGATGTTCACGGCTAACACGCTGTGCTATTATCAGAATCTTGACCTTCAGAGCTACGACCAGGAGATGAGCATGAAGGCGAACGCGGCGTGGGGCGAATATGCCGATACCAGCTATGAGATACCCTCGGGCCTGTCCATGACAGCCGATGAAAGCGAGGAATTTGCAACGCTCTGGGCAGATATAAGAACGCTTGTGAATGAGTTTTATATGTCCGTGGTAACCGGTTCCCTCGATTTGGAAACCAATTATGATGAATTTGTCGAGAACATAAAGGGACAGAATATTGACCGCTGCATCGAGATCTATCAGGAGGCTCTTGACAGGTACAACAGCAGGTAATCGGATATACGGCATGCTCAGCCGTAATGGACGAAGGTTCTCCTCCGTCTGACAGAAAGGAAATATGAAGCCAATGAATGATAAGTTTACCCATGTTTTTGATATTGACGCATTGGGAGCGCAGCTCGGCGGACGCAGCGTCGAGGTGCAGGGCCCGGGAGGACACAGCATGATTCAGATTATCTGGACTCCCGCGTTGACGGAAGAGCTCCGTCTTTGGATAAAGAAGGAAATAGCCGGCGATTACTCCGGCGAGATATGCCACCGCGGATCTGCGCCGATGTGGGTAATGGCGGCGGCCCTGGAGGCTATGTATCCTGCGTCGGTCACGTTCACGCCACCGGTGGCGGGAGTGGAGCTCAAGCTGCACAACCTGGCTCAGGGAGAAATCAATCCGGCCGGTGAGGTGGAATTTGACGTCACGCGCAGAGGCAAGACAGTATATATAAACTACAAAGCGGATGACCCCGACAAGCCGCAGATCTACGGCGGTGGCCATCACAGCTACAATCCGGAGCTGATACCGCTTGTAAAGGCTCCCGTCGTCGCGGAAGAAGAGCATGTGTGCCTTTCGGGCAACAGCGCCTATAACGTGACAATGTCCATTGCCAGCGCATATTTCTCCGGTTGCCGGAGCCTGTCCGTCATGGGTGCTGGGCCGGGCGGGGGCGCGGACGGCTATGTTTGTGCGGTGTCCCACTGCGCAGAGAAAAAGCTCGGAGACATCACAGCGACACTTTAAGTCCCTCCCGCGCCTGTATGATGTTCAGGCCGACTCAACAAAGATCTGTGTGGAGCCCATGTCTACGTTCCGCCACTGCCGTCTGCCACGTCCGGCATCGTAGTCTATGGCACACACCACATTTCCTTTGAAGCAATTGACACTCCCCCGCCTTTAGGCGCGGGGAGTGTCAACCTCCTCCATCTCTAAAAATTTCCTTGAAGGGTCTTGCTTTAGTGTATGCCATATGGTAAAACGCAACTAAGTAGTGCTTCATGATTGGGAGCTAAGGAAAGGCCTGATGGCGCTGTACCGGGGGTATATTTGGAGGGCCGTGATATTCGCGCGGGTGCGCGGCCCCTGCTGCGGCTACCCGTGTGGGCCGGCCGGGTAGAACAAAAGAAACCGGAAATATACCCGCGTTGCGCTGTCGGGGCAAGATCGCATAAATAGGAGGATAGACTATGAGGAAACATTTATTGGCAGCATTGCTTGTCATGGCGCTTGTGGTGTCGCTCATGACTACGGGCGCGATGGCGACGGGAACTGACTCGGAACAGGCGACGCAGCAAGTGACGGAAGTCAAAACGAACGGTAGTGATATAACCATTGTCAAGTCTCTGAGCGGCGATGGTACGGACAATGACCCGTATGAGTTGACGCTTGAAGCGTATGTCAGCGGCGAGGTTAAATCGGCTAGCAGTAAGCCGCTGGATATAGTGCTTGTGCTGGACACGTCCCGCTCCATGAAGGAAAATTTTTCAACTGAATACAGTTATACGGTCGCAAGGGTGGAAAATTGGAGTTACAATGATATAAATAACAGTAGCACCAAATATTACTATAAAGATAATGACGGCGATTATTATGAAGTGGAAGCGGGTTCTAAGGGGACCGGAAATAATAGAACATACTACCTATATTACAAAAAATGGAAGTGAGGCGGGGTTAGGCATTTCTGGAAGTAGCAGCAGTGCAACGCTTTACACTGGAGTTTTATACGGAGTCACCACTGATGACATAACCAAAATTGATGCACTGAAAAGCGCCGTGAACGATTTTATTGATATCGTGACGAATGACTCCGGAGATCATCATATCGGTATCGTTACATTCGACCAAGACGCAAGTATAGAGTAGTGGCTTGACGATGATAATAAAGAAAGTACGTTGAAAAGTATAGTTAACGGGCTTTCAACTAGTAGTGGCGGAACGGAAACGGACGAGGGTATTAAATCAGCCGCTAGTGTATTGGCGAGGCAAAGCGGGCCGCAGTCGTCCCATGAAGGCGCACGCGAAGAGGCTCAGAAAGTTGTGGTTCTGTTCACAGATGGTGAACCCAGGAGCAAAAACAACAACAATTTCGATACCAGCATTGCAATAAACGCTGTGAATGAGGCATATAGCTTCAAGCAAAATGGTACCTTAATTAACACTGTAGGTGTGTTTTTCGGCGCGGATCCAAGCGATACAGATGATAGTGATATGAACATATTCCTGAACGCCGTATCCTCAAATTATCCAGACGCCAATGTCACAAATAACGGTGATTGGAGTAATCTGACGTTAGGAACCCGTTCAAATGAGAATTACTACTTCACAGCGGACAGTGCGAATGGCCTGGGAAATGTATTTATAGAGATTAGCGATAGCATTACCAGCAACGTTGATGCCGACGGAGATTCCATCCTCACCGACACGCTGACGAGCTATTTCGAGTTTGGAACATTGGGCACTGCCGGGAATTCCTACAGCAATGTGGAAATAACGGTCTACAGTGCATCCGGTAGTGGCGATGACCTGACGTGGACGGAAGACAACGAATTTGAGACTGCTAATATTAGCGTTAGCGTAGAGGGGCAGACGATAAAAGTTACTGGCTTTGATTATTCGAAGTACCTGGTATCATATGATACTGAAGACAAGGAATGGCAAGGTAAGAAGCTCGTTATAACCTTCCCGATAATACTTGATGGAGATGCCGACTGGGATAAGAGTGGTTATTACGTCACCAACGTAACAGCGGGACTTACGGACTCCTATGGTGATTACTTTAGCGGCGGCGAGCTTAAAAAGTCTCCGAATGTGTACGTAAATACCTACTCCGTGAGCTATGAGTTCGTCGCGGCGGAGGAAGGAGTTACGTTGCCTACCGGGGTAACTAGCCAGCTTAGACAGCAGAATAGCAAGTATTATCTTGACTCGACCATCGTGAATAATGAGTTGTATAGCGAGAACTATGATGAAGTGGTAACTGATAATGGCACCTGGAAGTTTGTTAAGTGGAACGCAGAGCAGACGAAAATAAACGGAAGCAAAGTAGTGTTCATCGGCACATGGGAGTTCACTCCACACAAGTCCTATGATGTTACTAAGACGCTCGAGAATGTTCGAGTCAAGGCTTACAGCGAAAAAAGTGTTCGTGTCCGTGCAAAATTTACGGAGGAACGGACGCGGGACTGGGATTTAGGAGAATAGCAAGCACATCCGGTGTGGCAACACACCGGAAAAATGGCGCTCTTTGCTGCCTGCCAGAATGCTATTTTTCTCTTTTTGGGATGCCCCAAACCCTTAAAATATAACTCTATCGCATTATTTATGGCACACCAGCCACAGACGAGGAGGATATTTT
>CAZSRK010000088.1:0-5656 GCA_964609305.1 uncultured Oscillospiraceae bacterium | reverse complement strand
TTCATTCACTCCAGCGACTGCAAACTAATTTGCGAAAAATCCTTGACACTACCAATGCTGTGCTGCTGTGCGCGCGGCGTTTTTCCCGGTAAGCCGCTTTGGGAGGCCTCTTTTGGACGCGGTGACGCGGTATTCAAGATGTTTAAAAGGATTCTAAAACAGCGCAAAGTATGGTACAATAAATATCCCCGGCGGCCCTTTTCGGTCGTCGGCAAGATAAACAAATGCTATACGGGAGAGTAAAATGCTTAAACGTTTCATAAGTTACTACAAACCGCACAAGCTCATCTTCACGCTGGACATGCTCGCGTCGCTTCTGGTCGCGCTGTCCGGCATCGTGTATCCAATGATGACAAGGCAGATGCTCAACGACCTGATACCCAACCGCAATATCCGCATGGTCGTTATCTTTGGCGTCGGCCTGCTTGCAATATACATAGTGCGCATGCTACTCAACTACTTTATCCAGTATCAGGGGCATATGATGGGCGTCAAGATGCAGGCTCAGATGCGCCGCGAGATGTTCCTGCATCTTGAGACACTGCCATACGGATTCTACGACGACAACGAGACCGGCCAGATCATGTCCCGCATGACAAACGACCTTATGGATATAAGCGAGCTTGCCCACCACGGCCCCGAAAACGCAATCATTACGACGATGACTATCGTAGTTTCCTTCGTATATCTGTCGACCATCGACTTCTGGCTCACTCTGATAATTTTCCTGTGCGTGCCGCTGCTCATCCTTGTGTCCGTACCGCTTCAGAAAAAGGAGCGCGAGGCTTTCATGCGCTCGCGCGTATCCACGGCACAGATAAACGCCTCGCTCGAGAGCAGCATCTCCGGAATACGCGTTACAAAAGCCTTTAACAACGCGGAAAAGGAGTTTGAAAAGTTCGAGGTCGGCAACTCCGCCTTTGTCGAGGCACGGCGCGACGCTTACAAGGCAATGGGTCAGTTCCATTCCTCCACTTCTTTTATAACCAATGTGTTCAACGTCGTCGTGCTGATTGTCGGCGGAGTGTTTCTCTACAATGGCAGTATCGACTTTGCCGATTATTCGGCCTTCATTGTCTCGGTAAACCTGTTTATCACCCCTGTGACGACGCTGATAAACTTCATGGAGCAGTATCAGAGCGGCGTGACCGGGTTCCAGCGTTTCTGTGAGATAATGGACGTCGAGCCCGAAAAAGACAGCCCGGGCGCGCACGATATCGGCACGGTCGAGGGTACGATCGAGTTCAAGGACGTGACATACGGTTACGGTAGGGAACGCGACGTATTAAACGATATAAGCCTTCGCATCGACAAGGGAAAGACCTTCGCGCTGGTCGGTCCCAGCGGCGGCGGAAAGACGACCATCTGCCATCTGATACCCCATTTCTACGATGTGGAACAGGGACAGATACTCATAGACGGCGTGGATATCCACGATATAACCATGACCTCGCTGCGCCGCAACATCGGCATTGTGCAGCAGGACGTATATCTCTTTAACGCGAGCATAAGGGACAATATCCTCTATGGCCGGCTGGACGCCGGCGACGATGAGGTGATCGAGGCCGCGCGGCGCGCAAACATCCACGACTATATCATGGGCCTTCCAGAGGGCTATGACACCGTCATCGGAGAGCGCGGCGTCCGCCTGTCCGGCGGGCAGAAACAGCGTCTGAGCATCGCGCGCGTGTTTCTGAAAAACCCGCCGATACTTATTCTGGACGAGGCGACCAGCGCCCTGGACAATACCACGGAGATACTCATCCAGCAATCGCTTGACGAACTGTGCCGCGGCAGGACTACTCTGGTGGTGGCGCACAGGCTCTCGACCATAAAGAATGCCGACGAAATCGCTGTCATCGACAACGAAAGGATCGCCGAACAGGGCACTCACGAGCAGCTCATGGCAAAGGACGGGCTTTACAGCCGGCTTTACGCGCTCCAGTTCCGCGACGGGGAAAACGCCTGACCCTCCGCGCAAACCAAGGCAAATGCTAACGACTAAAGCGCGCCTGCTTATGAATGCGCGTGTGAAACGATATCGGGTACGCCCGAGGAACCCCGTGGCTTCCTCGGGCGTACCCCTACGTATACGGTAGAATTGTTCGCATTTTTCTGTTACAATTTATCCGGCAAGCGAGCGGGCGCGGCGGGGTCATTGGAACATGGTATTAAGAAACATTGCTCCCTGCCGTCCCGGCGTAATGTAAAAGGTTTTTTTCACAAATAATTCTCTTGTAAAGGACATTTGATAGAAAAAGCTTCAGCGGTTTTGTAAACTCATAGATGAAAGAGGGCCTACACCATGAGTATTGCGGATAAAATTAAAAACGCCCGTATTATCAACGGATTAACACAGGAGCAGGCAGCGGAAAGCCTCTTGGTCTCGAGGCAGACTATTTCAAATTGGGAGAACGAGAAATCACTGCCGGATGTTATCAGTATTATTCGGATGAGTGATCTGTACGGGCTTAGTCTTGATGAATTGCTGAAGGGAGACGAAGCGTTAATGAAAAGAATGGAAAAAGACATTAAGGCCGCTAAGACGGAGAAACGGCTGGTGAACTTCGCCTGGATATCCATTGTATTGGGCGCCGTGATGATTATTCTGGACGGGATATTCGATGGGCACCCGTTTATTGATTTTATAAACGGGGCATTACCTTGGGTTCTTCTTGGCCTGATGATTTTATTTGCGATGTTATACCTCAACAATAATAAAGGGAAAACGAAATAGAGCCCGCCAGTTTCCGTTCTGACGGGATGGTGACGGTTATCCGCGGGCTAAGCGCACGCCCGCGCAAAAGCCTGTTGCCTGAGGAGCTGCCGTCCACCGCCGGAAAGCTGTCTATACAGAGGCAAAAGGCGGGCCTGCATATACTGAGCCCACACAGTCTGTCAGACAAAAATCCTCCGTATGCTGAGCCCATGCGGAGGATTGTCTGCATTATGGATATTTCCGCTTTACAGCGGCGCGTCGTCCGTATCACAGGGACAGGGCCTTTCGCATCCCCGCCATAAGCGGCTTATAGAGCACAAGGGTCAGAACAAAATTCCCTCCGCAGTGAGCAAGGTCGAACGGCACTCCGCTGACCCAGTAGGAAAAGGCCATGGCGGGTCCGCCCGCAAAGAAATACGGTATGGCACACAGCGCGCCGAAGCACAGACCGTGCAGCGCCGCCGCGACGGCCCAAATGAGCGCCGAGTCATTTTTCCGCATCAGCACGGCCACGGCTGCCAGCAGCGGCCACGCATACAGATAGCTGACCCACCAGATGCCGAAGCCATATGTAAGCCCCTCCAGCAGGACAAAAATACACACCGAATACATCGCACGCCATCCAAAGGTGCAGCTGGTCACGATTATCAGCACCGCTGTCACATGTATGTTCGGTATGGATGCCAGCGCGACCTGTAGAGCATACATCAAAGCGCCCATAAGCGCCAGCGCGCATATGTCCCTCGCTCTTAATTTACCAGCCGGTCGTGAGCGTGAATTCATATGTCTCACCGTCGGCTATCGGCGTGTCGTCAACGCCGGTCATGAGCATTTCGCCGCCGCGGGTGATGCACCACCACTCCTCGGCAGACTCATCCGCCGTTTCGCCGTCGACCGTCAGGACATACAGCCCGTACTCGCTCTCATCTCCGTCGACGAGTCCCTCCTGCTCGACAGCGCCGCGCAGGTACTCCTCATCCGTTGAGATCTCAAAGCTGTTCGTACTGCCGTCTCCGTGGATGACCTCCACAACGATGGTCTTGGCGCCAGCCGTCCCCTCCGGACGGAAGTGCAGATAGAGCAGCACCGCCGCCGCGATAAGGACAACAAGGACCACTACCGCAATGATCTTCTTGGTTTTTCCGGACATAAAAAATTTCCCCTTTCTTTGTCTTAGGAAATCGATCAAAGATAAGAGGACGCAGGGCATGTGTTCCGGTCACATGCCTGCTCAGCGGTCCAGCCGGGTTACGCGGCTTCTCTGATACGACCCGGTGCATTTACACCGTACAGGCAGGTTATCTGACTTCGGGAGCCTGTGCTCCGCTTCACAGTGACGGCCTCGCGGAGGATTCTCACCTCCATTCCCCTGTTAACTGCCGCAAGAGGGCAGATCCTGTCTCCTGTTGAATTTATGTCGCCCCGCCACTGCTTTATTTGCTCAGCGGGGCCCGGGACAGATTATACCACGCCGGACATCCTAGCGCAACGGCAGAAAATCAAATATTAACATTTAATTATTGATTTTGGCCTGCACATCAATTATCATAGTAGCTATACTTTATATTTTCAGGAGGTAGATTCTACTTTGGACGGTAACTTATGGCTTCAGCTTCTTTTGCAGGTCATTCTCATCGCATGCAACGCGATTTTCGCGTGCACGGAGATCGCATTCCTCTCGGTAAATGACCTAAAGCTCGCCAAGCTCACCGAAAGCGGCGATAAACGCGCCGTTCGCCTTTCCAGGCTCACAAGCCAGCCCGCAAAATTTCTCGCCACGATACAGGTCGCCATCACCCTGTCCGGCTTCCTCGGCAGCGCATTCGCAGCTGATAACTTCTCTGACAGGCTTGTCTCCTGGGTAATAAGCCTCGGTGTAAGCATACCGGAAAAGACGCTAAACGCCATATCGGTCGTACTTATCACAATAATCCTTTCATATTTCACGCTCGTCTTCGGCGAGCTTGTGCCCAAACGCATCGCCATGCGCAAGGCTGAATCCATCGCGCTGGCCCTCTCAGGCTTCATAACTGTCATATCGAGCATTTTCGAGCCAATTGTCTGGCTTCTCACGCTCTCGACCAACGGCATGCTACGCCTGTTCGGCATCGACCCGAACGAGAACGAAGAGCCCGTCACGGAGGAAGAGATACGAATGATGGTAGATGAGGGCAGCGAGCAGGGCAATATTGGGCAGCAGGAGCGCGAGCTTATCAAAAACGTATTCGAGTTCAACGACATCTCCGCTTCCGAGATAGCTACCCATCGAATGGAGGTCTCCGTCCTCTGGATGGACGAGGAGCTCTCCGACTGGGATAAAACGATACACGACAGCCGTCACACCATATACCCGGTTTGCAGCGAGACAAAGGACAACGTGGTCGGCATTCTCAACGCAAAGGACTATTTCCGGCTTGACGACCGCACCAGGGACAATGTCCTGGCTCTGGTCCGTCCGGCGTGGTTTGTGCCCGGCAGCATAAAGGCCGACGCGCTGCTGCGCAGTATGAAAAACAGCCGCTGCCACTTCGCGATAGTTCTTGACAACTATGGCGGTATGCAGGGCGTTATAACCATAACCGACCTGCTCGAACAGGTCATGGGCGATTTTGACGACGATCCCGCCGGCGGAGACGAAGACGACGAGGGCATTGTCGAGCGCATAGATTCCAAGACTTGGTGCATCACAAATGACCCGCCGCTTGACGAAGTGGCCGAAAAGCTCTCCGTGGAGCTGCCCAGCGACGAATACGACACGCTAGGCAGCCTGATTTTTGCGACCCTGGGTGAGGTACCCTCCGACAGCTCCAAGCCGGAGCTTGACCTTTTCGGCATGCATGTCAAGGTGTCCTCCATAGCAAATCACAGACTGAAAAAGGCGATCATCTGTATCGACTGACAGCTTTTACAGGCCGCATCCCAAATGGGATGCGGCCT
>CAZSRK010000087.1:0-5844 GCA_964609305.1 uncultured Oscillospiraceae bacterium | reverse complement strand
TCATTCACTCCAGCGACTGCAAACTAATTTGCGAAAAATCCTTGACACTACCCAGGGCTTTTATCCAGCGCCGATAATGAAGGCTGGAAACGCACACGCGCGATGCCATACATGCGCTGTTTGGGACAAAAATTAAAGCAGCAATGCGGTGCGACAATCCGCATTGCTGCTTCGTTGTATGAGATGAGGACAAAATGAAAAAAATGAAACTGTCTCTTGCAAGTCTTATAGTACAGGATAAATGTTAATAAATAAATACGATAAATGTTTCAAAAAGATTAAATCGATACTTTTTGTCATATTTTTTATATTTTTTTTACTTTCCATATACATGCGCTCTCTCTTCTCCCCTCAGAATGCGCAGCGCGCCAAGGGCCAGAGCCTGCATCTCGAACTGTCCCGGATATATGCGAACAGGGGCAATATGATTTACATAATCAACAATCTTGCCGGTGAGCATTTCAGAGTGCGCCATGCCTCCTGTAAGGATTATAGCGTCTATCTCGCCTTTTAACGGGGTAGACATAATATTTATACCCTTTGCTATCTGATATGCCTCGGCGTCGTAGACGAGGCTCGCGTATTCGTCGCCGTCGGCGATACGCTGCTCGATCTGGCGGCAGTCGGCCGTACCGAGCAGCCCGCGCAGGCCTCCGATGCCGCGTATCTTTGTTATCATCTCGTCTTTTGTATACTTGCCGCTGTAACACATGTCGATGACATAAAACAGAGGAAGCCCACCGGCCCGCTCGGGGGAGAAGGCACCGTCATCGTCGCCGGCGGCGTCGATTATCCGTCCGCCGCAGTGGGTCGAGACGCTGATCCCGCCGCCGAGATGCGCGACAATGAAGCGGCAGTCCTCATAGCGCCTGCCCATTTCTCCGGCGACAAAGCGGGCGACGGCCCGACTGTTGAGAACGTGGCAAAAGCAGCGGCGGCGGTATTCGGGTACGCCGGTTATCTGCGCCACCGGCGGCAGATCGACGGCGGAGACGGCGTCGTAAATGAAAGAGGGGATGCCAAGAGGGCGCGCGATCGCGTCGGCGAGCATGGCGCCAAGGTTGGACGCATGCGGCTGCGAGCGGCCGTTGACCAAATCCTCAAGCATGGCTGAGTTTATATAATATCCACCGGCCTTTAGCGGAGGCATCAGCCCGCCGCGGCCCACGACGCAGGAGAGCTGCTCCGCAGGAACTCCCCAGCTGGCAGTTTCCTCCCTTACCAGCCGCAGCCTTTCGTCAAACTGATCGGCGAAATATGCCGGCAAGCTGCCGTCCGGATGCACGATTTCAGCGGAGTAAAGCTCAGATTCGTCCCGATAGAGCGCGAGTTTGGTGCTCGTGGAGCCGGGATTTATAACAAGAATATAAAAATAGTCCATTGATTTCACCAAATAGTTTACATAATGCCATACTTATCGAGAAGCAGCGGAGTCAGGTATGCCTCGGTTGCAGCGGCCAGGATAAGCAGCGGGATGATGTTTACCACGAAAACCCGCGCAAGGTTTTTAAGTTCCGGCACTATTAGCCCGCCGTCCAGACGGACTACCGCGCGGCACATCGTAAGGCACAGAGAAAATCCGCAGGCAAAGGCGATGAAAAGAGCCGGCAATTCGAAAATGCCATGCGGCAGGAGACCGAAAACGGTCAGCCGCCAGATGGAATAGCCGTTTACTGCGTAAAATCCGAGCATCGCTCCGACTATGCCCGCGTTCACCACCATGGACAGGGCGGGCAGGAAGAGGAAAGGAAGAAAGCCGAGTATAATGCTGGAAAAGCATGCGCGTACGTTGTTTATAAGCAGGCCGAGAGCGGAAATGCTTCCATCGTTGGCCATCACGCTTTCCGAGACATTTTCACTGAAAAACCGCATTATCCGCGCGGCCAGTTCCGGGCGCTGCGCAAAAGCAAGGCCGCTTATGACGATTATTAGAAAGAAAGCGACGACGCAGGCCGGCAGCGGCCATTTCAGCTCGCGCCGGTAGAATAAACACAGTTCATGAAACTGCCTCCTTATAAACTCCACAGGCAAAACCTCCTCATTCGCCGTACCAGGCACATTTTTCCATATCTACGCGGCCGTCCGGCAGGAACACAACGCCCTCAACCTCGAGCAGCCGCCGCTGTATGCCGGGCCCGCCGAAAGCAAAGCCGGGGCTGAGTGAACCGTCCTTGAACACGACCCGATGGCAGGGGATGACGCCCGGCTCCGGGTTGTGGTGCAGCGCGAACCCAACCGCGCGCCGCGCGCGGCCTTCCGGCGATGAGAGCGATAAAGCCGTAATTTGTGACTTTTCCGGGCGGGATGCGTTTTACCGCCTCGTATATCATTTTGTTGTATTCACTTGCCATAATCAAACCTCAATATACATCCAGTTCTATGCGCAGGCGGCCCTTCCGTGTCTCCCTGAGCGCCCCGCGGTAGACAAATCTGCCGTGACCACGTACTGAGATGATGTCGCCAGGCCCCGGAGCGGCCGATGTGTTTGTACACACACGTCCGTTTATGAATACCTTTTCCTGAACGAACAGCTTTTGCCCCTGCGCACGGGAGAGATGATACACCGCCGAGACGACGGCATCGAGCCGCTCAGAGGCAACAACCAGCTCTGTCCGCTCCGGATGGGGAAATGCATTGGACGGAGGCGAGAGAGCGCGCGCGGCGCAGACGCTGGTGCGCTTTACGCGTGTCAGCTCCGCGGCGATAAAGTCGGCCACACTGTCCAGACAGAATACATACCCACTTCCGCCGGACAGTAGGATATCCCCGAGCGTCTCCCGGCGGAGGCCGAGGTGCATCAGAGCGCCGAGAAAGTCGCTGTGCGCAAGCTCGTCGGAGAATTTGACGTTGAGCGGGCTTATACGGATACAGGCCACCGGTGCATGCTCCACGGCATCCGGCCCGAAGCAGGCGATGCATCTCTCCGCGCCCTCATAGCCGCCGAAGAGCGAATATCCCGAATCCGGCACACTCTGAGGCAGAAGGGACTGCTCCGCCAGAGTCAGAAACTCCGAATATACCGGGATGCCGCGGCGATAGGCTCGCGCGGCAAGCTCGGAAAGACGTTTGGTCAAAAGTTTTTCCTGTTCAGTCATCTTCTTCTCCGGATAAAAGCACGGCGCCGTATGCCTTTATCAGCATATCGGCCGTATATCTTGCATTTGCGGGGCTGGTCGAGGGCAGGGACACGGCGGAAATTCCGGTATTCGGCTCGATGAGCTTTTTGTAAAGCCGCGCGGCCGTGCCGCCGTTTGTGAAGATGCGCCGTATCCGCGCCGCGCCGAGTATGGGTGACAGGTCATTTGCCCGAGCGTTCCTGATGCTTCCGTCTGACGAACCGCTTATCTCGCAGGAGGCGATCACGTCCCACAATGCGATGCGGTTTTCAAGAAGCATTGCCTTTTTCTCCTCCGTCGTGCCCGGCACGGGCACACCGAGGACGGCGGCGATAACGCGGCAGAACCGGTTTTGCGGATGACCATAGAAAAAGCCGTCTGCCCGTGAACGTACGGAGGGGAACGAGCCGAGTATCAGCACGCGGCTGTGCCGATCGTATACAGGCGCTATCGTGTGCTTTACAATCATTGTCTCACTTCCTGCAAAAATCATATAAAGCATAACATAACAGCTACGCGCAGTCAATTGACCGCGTGCCCGGAAGTTTGCTATAATCGGCACATGGAGGTGTGTCTATGGAGCTTTGTTCCCTTTTGAGAAAGCTGTCCTATACATGGCCGGACATTGCGGCTGTCGAGGATGGGCGGCAGAGCGTCTCATATTCCGCGCTGTTTGAGCGCGTAGATACCGTATCCCATGCGCTGGTTACGCTGGGCTGCCGGCGCGGGTCGAAACTTGCATTTATCGGGCAAAGCGGCCTGCGTTTTGCGGAGCTGTTGCTGGCGTCGTCCCAGCTCGGAGCCGAACTGATACCGCTCCCCGACGCCGGGGCCGGGGCGCCGGGGGAGGCGGGATTTGTCTTTATCGGGCGCGGGACAGAGGGAAAACCTCCCGACCTGATTGGAGATGTGAAGGTAATAAGTGAGGAGAACGCTGCCGGTACCATCAGCTACGGAAAGCTGCTGCGACGCCGGGGAAGTTTCCGTCCAGAGCGGGCAGCGCGCGGTGACGACATACTCCTAAGCTTTCCCGGCGGCGGCAGATACTCGTCGGCTGACATTGCACAGTATGTTGAAGCCTGCGGGGGAGAGCGGCCCTGCCGAGCGCTTCTGGATCTGCCGCCGGCGTGCCTGAGTTTTGTAAAGGAGCTGTGCCTTGTGCTGGCCTGCGGCGGCACTGCCGTTTTGACGGAGGGGTTCAGGGCAAAGGACTGGATATATGCGCTTGCCGACCGCCATATCGACCGTGTTTTTCTCACGCAGACGATGGCCGGGGCCGTCGTTCGCGACGCTCACTATCTTCATGGGGATTTCTCAGCGCTGCGTACCATACGCTGCGGGCTAACTCTGTTTGAGAAGGATACCCTGAGCGGCATGCGCCGGCTCTTTCCCGGTGAATGCATGATAGAGAAGGAATACGGCTTTCCAAAGCCCGTGACACGCCTTTCAGTCACGTTGGAGCAGGCTGCGGAAAAGACCGCCGACGGATATGTTTTGTTTGGCTCCGTCGGGAAGCCCCTGCCGGGACTGACGGCGGCGGCGTTTGACGGTGATGCGCGTCTGCCTTCAGGAAGGACGGGGGATATACGTGTTCGTGGAGCCTGCGGTCAATGGAAAAGCCTTGGAGAACGGGGCAAGGTCTCGCGCGAAGGCTATGTTTTCCTCTCGCGTGACCGCGCACAGGCTGACATCGCCCCGGACGAGTCCCGGGCAACGACGCCGCTTGAAGAGCTTGCCGACATATCCGCCGCATCTGACGGAGACGAGCTCTGCCGCCGCGCCGCGGGCATAGTCATTCGCGTTTTGGGCGCCGCAGCCGTTGGGATATCAGCCTGCCGGTTCGAGGTTCTGCCGGCCGTTACGGCCGCTGCTATCGCCGAACAGGCGGAAAACCATGCTCAGGAGATCCCCATGCCGGAGGGATATTTTGTTGCGGGCAAGGGCTTTCTGAAAAAAGAGGCGGTGAGCCTGCACCCCGTGTGCTACCCCCTTCGCTCGGTAGAGGGACGGCTGTTCGGCGGGCTTTTCGTTTGCGGCGGCGACACACGGAACGTCAGGCTCGTACAGAAAATGCTTACCCGCCTGCTCGAGGCGCACGAGAGCCTGCGCCTTGCGCGTCTCCAGTGCGAGCTTTTCCGGCAGACGGCGCAGCTTTCCAGCGAGGGCATCGGGATAAGCCGCATAGAGCCGCATCCCTCGCTGTTGTTTGTAAACGACATCGCCTCAGAGCAGATAAATAATGCGCGCAGTGAAAGGGCTTTCGGCAAGAAGCTTGAGCAGGTGCAGACAGATAATATGAATGAACTGTCAAAGCCGGGCTGCGATAGCAGTTCACGATCGTTTTACACGCATGTAGGCGGACGCAAGATCTGGGTCAACTACCGCGCGGAAAAGCTCGAGCTGGAGGGAGAGAGCTTCGCCGTGTGCTTTAGCAACACACAGGACAATCACGGCTCGACCAGACATCTGGAGAACATACTCACAAACAAGGAAATAGAGGTCGTGGCGCTGCTGGGCCGGGGCGCATCGAACAAGGATATAGCCCGGGCGCTCGGTATATCCGAGAACACAGTCAAGTACCATCTGTCGAGGATATATGAGAAGATGGAGGTGTCCGGACGCACGGAACTGCTTGGCAGTACTTATATGAGAGCTGCGAAAAAGAGATAAAAAAGAGCTTCGTATCATTCGATACGAAGCTCTTTTTTATCTCTTGAATTTGGTTCAG
>CAZSRK010000086.1:1819-5936 GCA_964609305.1 uncultured Oscillospiraceae bacterium | reverse complement strand
CCATGTCTTCTTTTATCTACTTTTCAATTTGCGAAAATTATTGTACCTTATCATACTTCCTTATCAGTGATCGGCTTCTTTGTGGTGCAGGTTTTCTCCAGTTCATTTAACTTTTTGTAACCGACTAGGTGGTGATTAAACGCGAAAAATGCGGCTGTTTCGTATGCCGGTGGAGGAGAAAATACACATTCGTTGCATGTTTTGGGAGGTCTGGGGAAAAGAGTTTACATAATATAAATTCTCAATTATTTGAAATTGTTATTTATGTTTATTTGCGGTGACAAAAATACAGAAATTTCGATATCATTTGTAACTCTTCTTCTCTGGACGACAAAACTGTGCCGATGCTATCATAATGGTACAAAGTTAACATAATTTACGGGGTAAAGGGGAATGTTCAGACGCGGGGGATACAGATACAGAATGGGATTTTTGGTCGTTACGCTGCTGCTTATGCTCATGCTGACACTGTCTGCCGCGGCTGTTGGCGATACCAATCGGGGCAAGATTGCGGCCATGACCTTCGACGATGGTCCGAATGCAAAAATAACGCCGGCATTGCTCGACGAACTGGCCGAGCGCGGCGTTAAATGCACCTTTTTTGTACTGGGGCAGTGGGCGGAGTATTATCCAGAGCTCGTGACCCGTGCTCACGACGAGGGGCACCAGATAGCCAGCCATACATACAGCCACGTGGCCCTGACCACACAGAGCGATTGGAAGATTCAGCAGGAAGTGGAGAAAACACGGTCTACCCTCTCGGAGCTGACAGGAGAGGACAATTTTATGATCCGCCTGCCGTATGGGGATGGCAATACCAGCTCCCGAGTACTGCAATATATGAATGCGCCTGTGATACTCTGGTCCGTGGATGCGACGAACGGAAAGACGCCGTATACCGAAGAGCAGCTCTATCAGGGGATATTAGAACAAATATATGACGGAGCGATAATACTGATGCACGACACCAGCGACGCAAACCAGCGGGCTGCACTGCGGGCGATAGATACGCTTCAGGCTGAGGGCTGGAGCTTTGTGACCGTGGAGGAACTGTTCCGTTTGCGCGGGGTAACGCCGCTTGACAACACGGTCTATTACAGCGTGCCCGATGCCGGCACCTACTATGATGTAAACCGACTGTCTGAACACTGGGCATACGACAGTATATGTTATGTAAACCAAATCAGACTTATGGAGGGCGACGGTGTGGGTTTCAAGCCAAACGAGTATATGACTCGCGCCATGGCTGTGACTGTTCTGTGGCGAGCCATGGGCTGTCCGGAGCAGGAGGGCGATATCGCCGCTTTTGACGATGTTCCGGAGGGAACATGGTACTCACAGCCCGTATCGTGGGGCCGGCAGACCGGCGTCGTGCAGGGCATGAGCGAGAACCTGTTCCAGCCGCTGGATATGGTCACACGGGAGCAGTTTTGTACGATGCTTGTGCGTCTGGCAAGCTGTCAGGCACGTACCCTGAGCGGGAACTGCGCAAATGCATACAGCGATGGTTTTCGTGTCAGTGACTGGGCGCGCGAATCGGTGGAGGCTGTCTGGAGCGCTGGTTTTGTCTCTGCCAATGAAACTTCCATATTCCGGCCGCAGGATAGCCTTACCCGTGCGGAGGCTGCCGAGCTCCTGGCCTGGTACGATCGTAATGGAGACCAGCCTGTTGCCGATGAGCCGGAAGAGGACACGGAAGGTATACCGGAGCAGCCCTCGTCCAGACACAAGCTCGGAACTGTGTCCGTTGTACCGGTTGTTTGTATTGCCGGGGCGATTGCCCTGTGGACGAGCAAGAAAAAAACGTGTAAAAAATGAAACAGCCGCCGCAGAAATCTGGTTTCTGCGGCGGCTTAATGTGTTGAACAAACTATGCCTTAACCTCTGAGAGCAGCGTCTCCAGCGCGGCGATCTTCTGGCAGATGCAGAATACATGCATGCTCATGCGCAGTTGATCGACGGACGGATAAGACGGCGCAATGCGTATATTCCTGTCCTCCGGGTCGTTGCCATAGGGGAAGGCGGCGCCTGCTTCAGTCAGCTTGACGCCGGCCTGGGCACAGAGTGAGACGCAGCGCTGCGAGGTACCGGGCAGCCCGTCGAAACTTATGAAATACCCGCCGTTCGGGTTCGTCCATGAACCTATGTCAAGGCCGGACAGCTCGCTTTCGAGCATTGACAACGCGCAGTCAAATTTGGGGCGCAGGGCATCCGCCTGTTTTTCCATATGAGCCTTCAGCCCGTCGAGGGAGCCAAAAAATTTAACATGGCGAAGCTGATTGATTTTATCATACCCGATAGTCTGCACCCCTATCTGGCGCAGCAGGAAATCGATGTTGTTCTTGCTCGCTGCAAACACGGCAACGCCTGCGCCGGAGAAAGTAATCTTGCTCGTGGACGTAAACTCGTACACCATGTCCTCGCTGCCATATTTTCTGCATGCGTCAAAAATGTTTGCAAGATAATCGTCCTGCTCGCGAAAGCCGTGTATGCAGTACGCGTTATCCCAAAAAATGCGGAAATCGTCGGCCGCCGGCTTGAGAGCTGCAAATGCGTCTACTGTCTCGGGTGAATAGGTATATCCCTGGGGGTTAGAATACTTGGGGACGCACCAGATACCCTTTACAGAGCTGTCGCTTTCAACATATCTGCGCACCTCGTCCATGTCAGGTCCCAAAGGCGTCATGGGGATGTTTACCATTTCAATCCCTAATTCCTGACAGATGCGGAAGTGCCGGTCATAGCCAGGGACAGGGCAGAGGAATTTGATTTTTCCCTGCTGGCCCCAGGGGCTGCTGCTGCCGCCATATACACCAAGGACGAGGGCCTTGATGACCATGTCGTACATAAGGTTCAGGCTCGATTGCCCGCCTACGATGATGTTTTCGGGCATGACTCCCAGCAGCTCGGCAAAAAGTTCTTTGGCCTCGTCGACGCCGGCAAGCTCGCCATAGTTGCGCGTGTCGGCGCCACTGCGTGTGTATATAAGTTCATCCGGATCAAGCCGCAGCATATCCATGCTAAGATCGAGCTGGGCCGGGGCCGGTTTTCCCCTTGACATATCAAGCTGATGGCCGGCTTTCACTTCGTTGTCATAGAGTGCGCGCAGCACTTCAAGCTCGGCCTGTATCTCCTCAGAGGTCATTTTCAGATAGCTTTTCATTTACAATCAGTCCAATCAACATAAATATGTATAACATTATAATGTCTGTGATCAATAAATGCAAGAGTAAATAAGTGCTCTTGCAATGAAAAAGCGTTTTTGTAAACAATATCCGAAAACTTCCCGTAATCTGCAAGATATTATGCGTATTTGTGAAATAATATAACAAGATAGTTTGAAAAAGACTGTCAGCACGCTATAACCGACGCACAGCTCACAGCCCGGTACAGTCAAAGTCAGGAAGAAGCTCTTCGGTTGCAGAGCCAAGCTCCTGTGTGTAACCCAGCTCCAGCCCACACAGCTTCAGATAGCTCACTGCCGCGTCGTATTCAAGCGCAGAGACGGTTCTTCCCAGCTCGGGGAAATTGTCAAGGCTCTCCGGCGGAGGTGTGTACTGGCTCATCAGACTGAACATCACGCTCCCTCGCGGAAAAGCACCTGAAAACCAGTCGATTACGCCGAGTGTGTTGTCCAGCGCGCCAGGCAGCATGAGGTGCCGCACTATGACGCCCCTGGTCATAAGCCCGTTTTCGTCGAAGCGGCAGGGCCCGACCTGGCGAAACATCTCCGAAATAGCCGCTTTGGATTTTTCGGGATAATCGGGCGCCATCGAGTACCGGCCAGCAAGGACAGGGTCCGAGTATTTCATATCGGGAAGGTAGATATCTATCCTACCTTCAAACCTGCGCAGGGTCTCGGCTTTTTCGTAGGCAGAGCTGTTCCATACAAGGGGGATACCGGGATCAAATCCGTTGAGAACGCGCAGTATCGCATTGCTGTAATGATTGGGCGTTACCAGGTTTATATTGTGCACGCCTGAGTCGCACAACTCGGTAATAATTTCACGCAGACGTTCTGGTGTGACCGCTTTCCCAACCTGAGAGCCGCGGCTTATCTCCCGGTTCTGGCAGAAAACGCACCTGAGATTGCATCCGGCAAAGAAGATCGCGCCGC
>CAZSRK010000086.1:0-1719 GCA_964609305.1 uncultured Oscillospiraceae bacterium | reverse complement strand
TCGCGCCGCATTCACGTGGACATTCAAAACAGATATACAGAGTGTTCACCTCAAAAAAACGAAGCCGGCTTTTACAGGCCGGCTTCGATGTGATATATGATATATTACTATTACTATTTTCGCAGGCTCGCTCAGCTCCAGGCGTCGAGATCCATATATTCGGACTCCGGCCTGGTGGCAAGTTCCCTTATGTAAAGGACGATATTGAAAATAACGACGAGCGTTGTGATAATCAGGATGGCGAGATGGACATAGTAAGCGAATGTATTGCCAAGAAGGATAAAATCACTGACGAAATAGCCGACAACGCCCCAAACACACCAAATGAGGGGGAAAAGCTGAGTTGCAATGCCTTTTTTCCTCGGCAGCGTGACGATGCTGATTATGCCGACGACGATCAGGCCGAGGACGACGTTTAGCTCTTTAATACTAAGGAAGTTGACGTCCATCAGATCCTCCATCTGTTCAAAAGAGCTTGGGAAGCCCAGATATCCCCACATGGAGATGACACTTTTTTCCCCACCTTCGTAGTTAAAATAGGGAAGCGCAAAAGTAACAAGCAGAAGCAGCATGAGTCCCGCGGTGACCCAGTTGAGAATACGGGAGAGCTTAATCATAAGATCTCTGTTCATTCGGTGTTGACCTCCTTGAATTAGGCAAAACAACTAAAAAAATTATCTCTGAAAAGAAGTTTACCATAGCCGTTCACAAAATTCAAGACAAAATTGAGCGTTTTTGCATAAAAATGTGCCGGTCAATGGGACAATTTTTTGCTCATTGGAACAGGCTGCCTTTGTTAGCGGCAAAAGGGATGGTTTTGCACAGCTCGAAAAGCTGGGCCACAGCGCAGGCGTCGAACAGGGCACGATGCGCCCTGCCTCCGTCGATATCGAAGGTACTAACGAGCGTCTGGAGCCGGTAGTTGGGCAGGCCGGGGAAAATCCAGCGCGATAGAGCGAGCGTGTCGTATAGCTCATTATTCAGAGAAATGCCGTGCTGTGCGCAGGCAGTGTCGAGAAAGCCCTTGTCAAAGGCGGCGTTGTGCGCGACTATGGGCAGAGAATCGAGAAATTCCAGAAACTGGGGCAGCACTTCTGTAAGCTCAGGAGCAGAGTCAAGTTCGCTATTCGTGATGCCCGTCAGTTCGGTTATGTATTCGGATATGGGCATGCCCGGATCGACCAGGGACTGAAAGCGCGAAAGCTCTTTCCCGTCTGAGTATTTTACTGCGCCGATCTCAATTATCCTGTCAGATTGGGGAGACAGTCCGGTGGTCTCGAAATCCAGGGCGACAAAGGTGCCTATCCCGCTTATCTGGCAGGCGTCCCTGTACAATCTGGACGAACCCGCCTGCATCTCGGACAGGTAGTCTGTATTGATACAGTGCTCGCCGCCTGGCAGTGAGATAACGGCGGTGCCGGAGTCTGTTTTCCCAATTACGCGGCAGAACACCGGCCAGCGCGTGTAGGCTCCCTTATAATAAAATGCCTTGCTTTTTACGGCTCGGGCCGTGACGAGCCCACAGGAGCGCAGAAAGTCCAGCTCCTCATCTTCCGAGACAAACCTTGTAAATTCATTCTCTTTAGGAATTATCATATGATGCAGCCACCTCAAAGATTATTGAAAATATTGTAGCATAAATGAGCGTGTCGGTCTATTAAAAAGAAAAAACAGGTTGATTGTAAAATCAAGTTGAACACCTAACAAGAAAGTCCATAG
>CAZSRK010000085.1:0-6025 GCA_964609305.1 uncultured Oscillospiraceae bacterium | reverse complement strand
GCGACTGCAAACTAATTTGCGAAAAATCCTTGACACTACCGCATGGAGCACTGCTCCATGCCGCTTTCAACATGAAAAAACAGATAAAAAAGAGTCGAAGCAAGCAAAAAAAGCCTGCTCCGACGTGGCGCAGCGGGTGGGATTCGAACCCACGTGCAGTTTCCTGCAAACTGATTTCGAGTCAGCCCCGTTATGACCACTTCGATACCGCTGCATGTCAGGTTGTCAGTATGTGCCTAAAAAGCATACAACACAAAAGACCGATTGTCAATCCTTTTTCAAAACCGTGTGAGATCAGTGGGGCGATCCCACACGGTCTTTATACGCCCGAAAATTCAGATAAGACGCCGCTTTGCTGCCTCCACGACGTGAGAGACCAACACGCTTGTAGTAACGGCGCCAACACCACCCGGGACGGGGGTGATGGCGCTTACTATGTCCTGAACCTCGTCGAACACGACGTCGCCGCAGAGATTGCCCTTTTCTTCATTCCAGTTTATACCCACGTCCACGACCACCTGGCCGGGGGAGAAATATTCGGTGCCTATGGCCTCCATCTTACCGGCAGCAACGACAACTATGTCTGCGTGCCGGACGATTTCAGGCGCGCCCTGCGTCTTGGTGTGGCATATGGTGACTGTTGCATTACGATTTGTCAGCAGCATCGCTGCCGGTTTTCCGACGACGAGACTGCGGCCAATCACGGACGCACGCTTTCCGCTTATTGTGATGCCGAAATGGTCAAGAATCTCAACGCAGGCCTGAGCGGTGCAGGGCGCAAAACCCTTTCCGCTGCCGGAGAATACGCCGGCCAGCGAAGTGTCCGTTACGCCGTCGACGTCCTTTTCGGGATCGAGCGCGCATCGGACCGCCTCATCATCGAGGAGTGCGGGCAGAGGACGGAAATAGATTATGCCGTGCACTGAATCGTCGCGGTTGAGCCTTTCAAGCTCTTCCATCAGTTCTGCCTGAGACGTGCCGGAGGGAAGTATCACATTCCTGACCTCAACCCCGACGGCCGCGCATCGTTTTGCCGCACTGCGTTCATACGAGATGTCGTCCGGCCGTTCCCCGACGCGGAGAATGGCAAGTGTCGGGATGATGCCATGCGCCCGCAGAGTGTCAACGTCTGCTTTAGATGCTTCATTAATGGCTTCGGCCACGAGCGAGCCTTTTAATATCTGAGCCATCAGCAGTACCTCCCGTATACGGATTGATATACTTCATCCGCGATCTTCCAGTACTTTTCAATTAATTCGTCGACCCTGGCATTGAGAGCGTCTGCGTATTCGCGGTCGGCCATGAGCTTTGTGTTCACGCGCACGTTTACCGCCGCACCGTACATCGCGCCCCAACACAGCACAACGCCGGTCCCTGCGTCAGATATCATGAGGGCCGAACCTTTTTCCGCAAGCTCGCGGTGAAGCAATATGCCACGGCAGGACAGCTCGAGTATGCGCAGCGGGACAGAGGCGGCCTTTCGCAGGCATTCCTCCATGACTTGTGCGCGGGAGGGGTCGTCTTTCGGTATGGAATAGGCGCGGGAGAGCGGTTCAAAGGCTTCGGCGTCTCCGTCTATACATTCAAGCAGCTGCGTGCGCAGCTCTTCCGCCTGTGCCATGAGCCTTTGTATCTCGGGTTCTACCTGTAAGTATTTCGCTTTGCCAAGGGTATAGTTGCATACCATTGTGCCCAGGGCCGTGCCGAGAGCCGCCGCCAGGGCGGAGGCCCCGCCTCCGCCGGGGACTGAAGTTTTTCCGGCGAGTGCGTCGGAAAATTCGCGCAAAGTCATATCAAGCATGGACATATGAGTTCCTCCGAATATATCAGAACAGGCCGGATACCCTGCCGGTCTCGACGTCAACGTCGATGCGGCGGTAAGCGGGATTGGAGCCGGTTCCCGGCATCATGCTGATGGTGCCGGCCATGGGACACAGGAATCTTGCGCCGCCGTATTCCAGTATATCGCGCACAGGCAGCCGCCAGCCTTTTGGTACGCCTTTGAGCGTGGGATCATGGCTGAGCGACAGGTGGGTTTTGACCATCATAGTGCAGTAGTCAGCGTACTTCGGGTCGTTTTCAAACCGCTCCGCCTTGGCTATGGCCTCCGGCGCCCAGTCGACGCCGTCCGCGCCGTAAATCTCCTTTGCAATGAGCTCGACTCGCTCGCGCAGCGGCGTATCCAGGTCGTAGAGATAGTGTATGGGCTCCTGCGGCTCCTCACAGGCGTCGATGACGGCCTGTGCCAGTTCGAGCGCACCATCACCGCCGTACTGCCAGTGCTCGCTCAGCGCACAGCGCACGCCCTTTTCGGCGCAGAGCCTGCGGATAAGCCCGATTTCAGCGTCCGTGTCCGTGTAGAACTTGTTTATGCAAACCACGGGTTTGATACCGCTCTTTTTAACGTTGTTTACATGGTGGAACAGATTCTCGCAGCCCTTTTCTAGGAGTTCAAGGTTTTCCCTGGTGTACTCCTCCGGAAGTGGGCGCCCGGCGACTACCTGTGGTCCCCCGCCGTGCATCTTCAGCACCCGGACAGTCGCAACGACCACGGAAACATGGGGCTTGAGTCCGCTCAGGCGGCACTTGACATTCCAAAATTTCTCAAACCCGATGTCGGCGGCAAATCCCGACTCGGTAACATGATAGTCAAAAAGCTTCAGTGCCAGCCTGTCGCCTATTATGGAGCTCTGGCCGATGGCGATATTCGCAAACGGGCCGGCGTGGACAAGGCAGGGCTGATGCTCGACGGTGTAGCAAAGCGTGGGGTTTATAGTGTTGCGCATCCAGGCGGTCATGGCCCCGGCGACCTCAAGATCCTCGGTCGTGACCGGATTTCCCTTTTTGTCATATGCCAGGACGATATCGCCGATTCGCTTTCTCAGATCCGGCAGGTCCCGGGCGACTGAGAGTATGGCCATGAGCTCGGAGGAGACGGCAATATTTGTGCGGGTCGTCATATGGTAACCGTCCATCTTCCCCCCGCCGAGGCCAATCTCCATCTTGCGCAGAGCCTGGCAGCAGAAGTCCATTACAAAGTTCCACTCAACGCGTTCCGGGTCGATGTCAAGCCTCCTGATACCGATAGAGGCGAGCCGCTCGTCATCATAATTGCGCTCATGTTGCATGCGGGCGTTGAGTGCCACCATGCCCAGATTGTGCGCATTCATGATATCGTTGATATCGCCGGTGAGGCCCAGGGAGAATTCCGTCATGGGGATAAGCAATGCGTTACCGCCGCCGGCGGCGGTTCCCTTGACGTTCATGGTCGGGCCGCCGGAGGGCTGACGCAGGCAGCCGCCGACGTTCTTGCCCAGCTTGCCCAGACCCTCAATAAGGCCAAGGCTGGTCGTGGATTTACCCTCGCCCAAAGGGGTGGGGGTGATCGCGGTGACCTCGACGTACTTGCCGTCGGGCTTGCCCTTCAGTCTTTCCATTATCCTGATGAAATCCAGCTTTGGGGTCCTGCCATAGGGGATTATCTCATCGGGCAGCAGGCCCATCCTTTCGCGGAAATAGTCGACGGACGGCAGCGTTTTTTCGGCCTCTTCGGCGATCTGCCAGTCTTTATAGATGGTAGGGTCGAGCATAGAAGTCCTCCTTTTACATATTCCGAACGCCCGGGCCGGCAAAAGCCGGGCGACATTATTTCTTTTATTGCCGCATGGTTTGTTACAGAAAGTATAACATTTGCCGCTCTTTTTTACCAGACAAATTTATTGCGGTGCGCATGATTTGTCGTTTTGCATCATCAGGGCGTGCTTTTGCATCCGGGCCTCGGCATATGCCCGCAGCGACCGGCATGGCGGATAATGTCTAAAAAAACGCTTGACAGAAAAATTTTTATCTGTTATATTATCGGCAGTAAAAGGCGATGAAGAGGAATAAGTTCGCTTTCCGATGCGCAGAGAGGGTCCGGTTGCTGTAAGGGCCCGTGAGGAAAACAAACCCGCCGCCTCTGAGCTGCGGACCGAAAGGAATGGCCAGCCGAGTAAGCTCCGACGTCTGCCCCGCGTTACTGGGGATACGGTATTATCTGTACCGGATGAGAGCGGCCGCTGTGTGAGCACGGCCGAATTTAGGTGGTAACACGGACAATTTTGTTCGCCCTAAGCAGAGTGTTCTGCTTTGGGCGTTTTTGTTTTTTAAAGGAGGATATAACTATGAGGACTTTCCAGAAATCTATGAAACTCTCTGAGGTCACATATGAAGTGCGTGGGCCCGTTCTTGACGAGGCACAGAGGATGGAGGCTGAGGGCGCCAAGATACTAAAGCTCAACATCGGAAATCCCGCGCCTTTTGGGTTCTCTGCGCCGGCTCAGGTGCTCGAGAAGGTGGAGCGTTCAGTGCCGCTTACCCAGGGGTATTCCGACTCCAAGGGACTGCTCGAAGCGCGCGAGGCTATCGCAGCCTATCACCTAGGCAAGGGGATCCAGGGCGTTACCGCGAACGATATATACACCGGCAACGGCGTCTCTGAGCTGATACAGATGTGTATGCAGACGCTTCTCAACGACGGCGACGAGATACTTATGCCTGCACCGGACTATCCTCTGTGGACGGCTGCGGCGATGCTTTCAGGCGGCGTAGTAAGGCACTATCTCTGCGACGAGAAGAGTGACTGGATGCCTGATATCGCGGACATACGCAAAAAGGTAAGCACAAAGACCAAGGCTATCGTCATTATAAACCCCAATAATCCGACAGGCGCCATTTATGACAGACAGGTTCTTGAGGAGATAGTCAAGGTAGCGCGTGAAAACGAGCTTATCATATTCTCAGATGAGATTTACGACCGACTTTGCCTGGACGGCATCGAACACACCTCCATCGCTGCGCTCGCGCCGGACGTGTTCTGCGTAACGCTCAACGGCCTGTCCAAGTCTCATCTCGTCGCGGGTTACCGCTGTGGCTGGATGTGCCTGTCCGGTCCCAAGGAGCGTGCCGCAGGATATATCGAGGGCCTTAATATGCTCTCGTCGATGCGGTTGTGCTCCAACGTTCCGGCGCAGAGCGCAATCTCAACGGCGCTTTCTTGCCTGGAGGAGACCAAAGCCATGCTTGTGCCCGGAGGAAGGATATATGACCAGCGTGAGGCCGTTTGCAGCGGTCTGTCAAAGATAGAGGGGATCAGCTTCGTAAGGCCCCGTGCCGCTTTCTATATCTTCCCGAAGCTCGATATACAGCGTTTCGGTATCGTCGATGATGAAAAATTCGTACTCGACTTCCTGCGCGAGAAGCAGGTGCTGCTTGTGCGGGGCGGCGGCTTCCACTGGGAGGAGCCAGACCACTTCCGCATCGTATACCTGCCGGAGGTTTCCGTCCTGACCGAGGCTATCGGAAGGCTCGGTGAATTCCTCGAGCATTATCACCAGTGACGTAAAAAACAGTTTCCTTCCGTTTCTTTATATGGTAAAATAAACGCATAGCGGTTATTTTACCTTAATTTCAAGCTGTTTTTCTCCCCGGCCGGGCCGGGAACCGAAAGCATAGTACATTATACCATTTCGCTACGCTTCATGGTATAATGTCATCAGAAAAGAAGGGGGATACTGTATGAGCTTTTGTGAAAACTGCGGAAGCGAGCTTCCCGAGGGCAAGCTGACCTGTCCAAACTGCGGTGCGCCAGTGCAGCCAGAGGAATATGAGGAGAGGGAATACTCCGGCTATGACTACTACGATGAATATTACGGATCCCGCAGCCGTAGCGGATACGCCTCGAGAGAGCCGGTTTATACATATGCGCCGGTAGAAAAGACACCGGAGCGAGTGCTCGGGACCGGTGCATTTTTCGCTTCGATACTGATTATGTCAATACCGCTGATAGGTTTTTTTATCCAGATAATCTGGGCTGCCGGCGGCACCAGCAGCCGCAACCGACGAAACCTTGCTCGGGCGTACCTGATATTCAGTCTTATAAGCCTTGCCCTGACGGCAGTGATGCTCTGGTATCTGATCGAGGCCGCGGATGTAATCATTGATTCTCTGTTCAGAAGCTTATAGGTGGATTTCAACAATTTTTATT
>CAZSRK010000084.1:0-6044 GCA_964609305.1 uncultured Oscillospiraceae bacterium | reverse complement strand
CCTCCTTTTTTCTTTGATGATATCAGTATAAATGCGAAACCTTGCATCAACCTTCTCCCAACCTTACGATTGCCTTACATTTGAAAGCCCGTAGAGAAAGCATCAGCCTTTTATGGTATAATATCTCCGCGGCAGCCCCGCAGCGCGGAACGGTGTGCATGACACGCGGGCATCTGTACAGCAAATGTCCATCAGAGGCTTTGTACCGGAGGGACTGATATGGATTTAAGCTATTTAAAGCATAAAAAAATCCTCCTCGTAGATGACGAGAAGGAGATATTGGAAAGGGTTACAGATTTTTTGCACGAGGATGGTTATACACAAATCAATACGGCATCTACTGCCACACAGGCTCTTGCCCGGCTTAGAGAATGGAAACCTGATTTAGCAATTTTGGATGTCATGTTGCCTGACGGGAATGGGTTTTCCCTTTTTGAACAGATACGGGCATTCACTGAAATCCCCGTATTGTTTTTGACGGCATGCGGAGAGGATGAAGACAAGCTCCGCGGTCTTGGTCTTGGCGCAGATGACTATTTGGTGAAGCCGTTTCTGCCAAAGGAGCTGCTTCTGCGAATCGGCATTATTCTGCACCGGTATTACAGGGACGAAAACCCTTTGATACGTCTTGCCGGCAGCCAGATCGATTTTTCCAGAGCTGAAGTTATCAAGGATGGAAAACGCAAACCTCTGACGGCAAAAGAGTACGATATCTTACAGGCATTATATCGAAATGCGGGAAAGATAGTCACCATTGACCAACTTTGTGAAGCCGCTTGGGGAGAGAACCCCTTTGGTTATGAAAACAGCCTGATGGCTCATATCCGCCGGATACGGGAAAAGATAGAAGAAACCCCGTCAAAGCCTGTCTCTCTCATAACGGTCAAGGGCCTAGGATATAAGCTGGTATTGGAGGGCAAGTAAAATGCGCAGTATTGCAAAATTGACGCGCCGGTTTGTGGGCATTCTCTCTCTGAGCACCTTTCTGCTGCTGGCGGTTAATTTTATAATCATTTTATAATCTTGGTTGTGCTTGCCGCCGATCTGTCCACCAGTACAGGTCCCTGGACTACCGCCTCGGAAACCGGAGATGCGCTTCAAAAGACGCCGGACGGATACGTTCTGTCGGAAGAAATGGAGCAGACACTGGAATCGGAAAATGCCTGGGCGATATTTATTGACAATGACACGATGCAGGTAGCCTGGCACACGGACGGTTTGCCGGAGGAAATCCCGTCTCAATATTCCATATCCGATATCTCCATGCTTACTAGAGGATATCTCACGGATTATCCCACCTTCACAGCAAGTGCAGAAAATGGTCTTATAGTAGTCGGTTTTCCCAAAGACCGTTATTGGAAATTAATGTATCCTTCCTGGGATTACTACTTTATCAAAAACGCTCCTTATATCGCGCTCATTGTAGTCGGTATCAACATAACAGTCATTTTTCTAATCTATATAATCGCCAATTCTAAATTACTTCGATCAGTAAAACCCATTGCGGTCGGTGTTCAGGCACTTCCTACAGAGGAACCGGTATATGTAAAGGAAAGAGGACTGCTGTCCGATCTTGCAAAAGATATCAATCAAACTGCAGAGATTTTACAGTCACAGCGTGCGGATCTGCGAAAAAAGGAAACCGCACGGGCAAACTGGATTTCAGGCGTTTCCCATGACATTCGCACCCCGCTTTCCATGGTAATGGGCTATGCCGGACAGTTGGAGGACGCCCCTGACCTGTCGGAGGAAAACAGGAAAAAGGCGTCCATAATCCGTCAGCAAAGCCTGAAAATTAAAAACCTTATCAACGATCTTAATTTGTCCTCGAAGCTGGAATACAACATGCAGCCGCTTTATCCCGAACCGGTAAACCTGATCGCCGTGGCAAGGCAATGTGCAGCGGATTTCATAAACTTGGATTTAGATGAAAAATATTCGCTTGATTGGGATGTTCTGGATGATTTGCCGGCATGTATCGTGAATGGGGATAAGAATCTTCTGTACCGTGCGATCAGCAATCTGCTCAACAATGCACAGTCACATAACCCAAATGGGTGCCACATTACTCTGCAAATCCGAACCGAAAGAACTCTTTGCCGTATAACGGTCGTGGATGACGGCGTGGGCATTACTGATGAGCAGTTAGATAAACTTCGCAACACCCCGCACTACATGATCAGTGATAGCAGTACTACTGAGCCACGTCACGGTCTGGGGCTTCTTATAGTCCAGCAGATTGTAACAGCGCACCATGGAGAAACCCACTTCGCAACGGCATACCCTCACGGATTCTGTGTTGAAATAGAACTTCCAATCAAATAGCAGCGAGTCAAATCGCCCGTTGCTTTTTCTATTTGGAATCGCAGGCCTTATATCGAGCCTTTTTCACACTGCCGTCCCGTGTGATCCATCTCGTAATTATCCCTGATTATCAGCTCCGAAACCGGTACTATCTCATAGCCGTCGGCCTGCAGTGATTCGATTATACCCGGCAGAGCCTCAGGAGTATGTATCGCCGCATTGTGGAAAAGCACGATGCTGCCCGGCTGGACTCCGCTTAGCACCCTCTGCTGGATCTCAGGCGCGGATAATTCCTTCCAATCCAGGCTATCCACATCCCACTGTATGGTATACATTCCCATGCCGTTGAGCGTGCTTACAACATGATCGTCATATTCGCCGTATGGACAACGGAAAAGTATAGGCGTCTGGCCGGTAATTGCGGCCACTTTTTCATTGCAGGCCGTCACATTGGCAATGATCTCGCTTTCGGTAAGCGATGAGAAGTGCGCGTGGTCGTTTGAGTGATTCATTACCTCGTGCCCAGCATCGGAGAGAGCTTTGACAGACTCAGGATACTTGTCAACCCACTCCCCCACAACGAAAAAGGTCGCCTTAACGCCGTAAGAGTCCAGAATGTCGATCAGATCCTGTGTATCCTCATTTCCCCATGCTGCATCGAAAGTCAGGGAGCACACCTTCTCATCCTTATCGACACAGTATATCGGAAGTATCCTGTTTGTCGCTGAAACTCCAACCACCGTTGGGCTGTTCACGACCCAGAAAATCAACGCGACCGCCAGAATAATGGCCGCGCAGATAATAATGCTCCTGTGTTTTCTGAGATTTTTTACATAGTGCTTCATTGAAAAGCCTCCCGAACATGTTTTGTACAGCCTATGCTTGTTCGGGAGACTTTATTTCAGTTTGTCCGTTCTTTTTCTTCCAACTGTTTAATTACAAAACTGTAATCGTCCTGAGTGTTCATGTTAAACAATATATGTTCCAGTTCGAATGCCGAAAGCTTCTTTTCGTCTACCCGGCACAGATCCAATGAGCCAAACAAATCACGGAACGACAGTCGGCCGCTTGCAAGACACTCCTCAGCCCGTGCAAGGCAGGATCTTGAGTATACAGCAAAAGTCGGCTCATCGCGGCCATCGCTCCTGTGTATAACGCAGGCATCATGTCCGCCAAGGCATGAATCCAGGCGCTGCGCCAGCTCAGCGCTGCCGAACGGGATGTCGACAGCCGTGAGAAAGATACGATCTTCCCCGGTCAGTCGAAACGCCGATACTATGCCATTTAACGGACCGCGGCCTGGATAAGTATCAGGAAAGACACGACAATTCATACCCTGAAAATCTTCTGCACGCGCGGCGGACAGGGCTACATCTCCCAGCGCAGAATACCGTTCGGCAAGCAGAGCGACCAGCGGCTGGCCGTTCACTTCCAGCCTGGCCTTATCCCGACCCATCCTGCGGCTGGCCCCACCTGTTAAAATTACTGTAAGCATAAGAAGTGCTCTCCTGTCCGGTTTTTCGGTAATTATAGCACAAGGCATATTCCTTTGCAAATGCCTGGTTTTATGTTAAAATATCCTCAGGGAGGCGATGGATATGCCGGAACTGAATACCGACGTCCGCTATATCAAGGGCATCGGCGAGCAGCGGGCTAAAGCTCTTGCAAAGCTCGGGATAAGTACGCTCGGCGATCTTGTTCGCTATTTCCCGAGGGCATATGAGGACAGAAGCAGTATAACACAGATTGCTCTGGCCGAAATTGACAGCTCTGTCTGTATCCGAGCAATGGTTTCCGCGGTGCCGCGCGTTGTCAGGGTAAGAAGCGGTTTAGAACTTGTAAAATTACGAGCTGTTGACGACAGTGGCTCCATTGACATCACATATTTTAATCAGAAATATATTATAAACCAGCTAAAAGAGGGCGAATACTATTATTTTTATGGGAAAATTACCGGTTTTGGTCAATACCGCACAATGAGCAATCCGATATTTGAGCTAGCTGACATTCCCAGGGTCGTCACCGGCCGTATAGTTCCTATTTACAGACTTACCACGGGTATATCGCAACGAACAATGATAAACTGCGTCACATCCGGCCTAGACGCCTGTGCCGGCAGCATGCCTAACCCACTTCCGGAATCCGTGCGGGAGAAATATCGGCTCGCTCAAACAGAATTTGCATATAGGAACATACATTTTCCTTCGGACAACGCTTCGCTCAAGCTGGCTCGGCGCAGGCTGATTTTTGAGGAGCTGTTTGTCCTCTCAGCGGCGCTGGGTCGTATCAAAAACCGCAGAAGCACCGTATCCGGCATACGTTTTGAGCAATACGACGCCTCGGATTTCTTTGACACGTTGCCCTTCATCCCGACAAACGCGCAAATAAAGGCTGCCTCACAGGTTTTCTCCGATATGACTGGCAGGCGCGCAATGAACAGGCTTGTCCAGGGTGACGTTGGCAGCGGAAAGACTCTTATTGCTGCCGCTGCTGCCTGGCTGTGCTGGAAAAACGGCAGACAATGCGCCTTTATGGCCCCGACCGAAATACTTGCAGAACAGCACTTTGAAACCATGAACGGTTTTCTTGGCCAGCTTGGAATGAATATATCTCTCCTTACTGGTTCTATGCCCGCCAAAGAAAAACGGTTGGTGCTCAGCGCTCTGGCCACTGGACAAACAGACCTCATCATAGGAACTCATGCCCTGCTTACCGAGACCGTGGAATTTAGCAACCTGGCTCTTGTCATAACGGATGAACAGCACCGTTTTGGCGTCGAACAGCGCGCTGCGCTCAATATGAAATCCGACCAAACACCGCATGTGCTGGTTATGTCGGCAACGCCCATTCCCAGAACACTCGCACTCATGCTCTACGGCGATCTTGACATATCTGTTATCGATGAACTGCCTCCCGGCCGGAAGAAAGTAGATACTTTCCTTGTGGACGAAAGCTACCGCGCCAGGCTAAACGGATTTATAAGAAAGCAGGTCGAATCAGGACGACAGGTCTTTATCATCTGCCCAACTGTTGAGGACAGCGAAGAAGGCGACAGCAGTCTTAAATCCGCCACTGAGTACTCGAAATTTCTGTCTCGCAGCGTGTTTCCAGACCTGCGCATCGCCTGCCTGCACGGCAGGATGAAATCACGGGACAAGGAGCGCGTGATGGCCGGCTTTGCAAAGCATGAGTTTGACATACTTGTGGCCACCACCGTTGTGGAGGTAGGTGTAGATATACCAAACGCTTCGCTTATCATTATTGAAAATGCTGAGCGTTTCGGCCTCAGCCAACTGCATCAACTTCGCGGAAGAGTCGGCCGCGGCACACACAAGAGTTACTGCGTGCTCATCTCTGACAGCAAAAACATGGACACCAAGCACCGACTGGAGGCTCTGTGCAAAACAAACGATGGTTTCAAGATATCTGAGGAGGATCTAAAATTGCGCGGACCTGGTGACTTTTTCGGTTCCCGCCAGCACGGTCTGCCGGAAATGCATATCGCTGACCTGTGTACTGATATGGACATTCTGTACAGGGCGCAGGAAGCCGCCGGCGAGCTGCTTTGCGCCGATCCGGAGCTTTCCATGCCAGAAAACAGGGCGCTTTCCGATTACATCGATGCTCTATTTATAGAAGTCAGTGGTTCGCTTAATTGACCCGCCTACCGTCTGAAACGGAGCCTCCTCTCTGGCTTAAAACAAAAAATCCCGAACATGCCTATTGCATGTTCGGGATTT
>CAZSRK010000083.1:0-6081 GCA_964609305.1 uncultured Oscillospiraceae bacterium | reverse complement strand
GCGTCTCCGGAATCCCTTGTTCTTCAAGTGTTTCCGCAGTTTCGCAATCGGCACAAAATTGTTTTCAGGTAAGGAGGAAACAAAAACATGAAAAAACGAGTATTGAGCCTGCTGCTCTGTCTGGCGCTGGCTTTTACGCTGGCGCCGTCCGTGGCTGCTTGGCCGAGTTCAGGCGATGGAGTAAATTATGGCAATAGCTATAATCACATTGATGTAAAGGTAGACGGCGAGTATACAATATCGGTTGACGGAACGCAATATAAGCTTGAAGGTGTCCTGTTATCGGAGTCCATTGTAGTAAAAATTGGAAATGAGCAGTATTATTTTAGAGACTATGATGTCAATGAGCAGACGGAAGCTGGGCAAAATGAGTATGAGATTAGGTTAAATGGGAGGCAACGGTTTAACCCGAAAGATATAAGTTGGGTTTCCGGTACTTATCAGATGACGAATGTTTCAGTCAGTGCCCGAATGTTTTTTGATAGTAACTCTGTAAATCAGACGCTGGCAGAGGTTTTTAACAGTCTTCAGGAGCCGGTTACGATTGGCGGAAAACAATATACCTATTATGTGGATATTGAAGACATGGACTACACTGGTGTTCAGGAGTGCACAGGCGGAAACGGTATGCGGAGCGAGGAAAACAGTGGCACCCCAAGCGGGCTTGACTTGTATATTCAGGCAGAGGGTCTCGGAGTATACATTACGAAGGGCAAGCTGGCTATTAAGAAAGTAGTTGTGAACGAAGGTGGAGATACACTTTCCGGTGATGAAGCGACTTTCACATACACGCTTGAGGACAAATACGGAAATAGTGTGTACTTTGTAGGCAATGGATATGTTACGGACAGTTCGGTTTCAGGCGCAACAAATCAAATTCAAGTGAAAAACGGAGCGACTGTCACGCTGGAAGACCTTCCGGCAGGAACATATACCATTACGGAACAGCAACTGGATGGATATTCTATTCGCGCCATCGATGGTGAAGCGACTACCAATTACAGTAAAGACTATGTGGTTGTCAACAAGTCCGATGAGGATATTCCAGTTGCCACATTCACGAATACGAGGCTTACAGAAAAAACTGCCATCAGCGTATCAAAAGTGGCAACAGGGCTAGATAGTACTGACAAGGATTATCCCGATCCGACAATTAGCATTTATTCAACGAATGCAGATGGAGATAAAACAGGTACTGCCCTCTGGAGCGGAACACTGGATGCAAATGGAGACATACTCTATTTAAGCACGTATTTTGCTGCCGGAACCTATGTGGTGGAGGAGACCGGCGCTGATGTCAATGGATATACCTGCACCACTACAATCTCTGTGGGAGGACAGGTGCAGGAGGGGATGTTCTTTACCATTACTGAGGAAGATATCGGAGGGCGCCTAGAATTAACGATTTACAATACATACGAGGAGAGGGAGCTGACCGCCAGCAAGGCCCCGGTGACGGCTGGCAGCGTTACGCTCAGCGACGGATCCGTCCTGACGGCCGGCACGGACTACACTGAAGTCACTGCAACTACCGAAAACGGAACAACGACCTATTCCGCCTTTGCGGACGGGGACGGAAAGGCTGCCATCCTGTATGCCGTCACCCTGAACGGCTTTGAAGGGGCCGTGTTCACCGTCAGCGACACAGGTGCGACTTATAAGGGGTACAGTGGAAATGTGAGCAGCGTAGTGACAGAAGACGATACATATACCGTTACCCTGAGCGGAGATAAGGCTGACCTGTACTTCACCAAGGATGTGACGATAGCATCCGATGAAAGCATAGCAACAGCAAAAAATACCGCGATTGTTAATGGAGGCGATATCCCTAGCGAAGACGTCACGGTTACGAAGGCCGAGGAGCATGTAATAATTGTAAAGAGCGTCTCCGTGACGCGGGGAACACAGGAAGTCACTCTGACCGAGGACGATATGGTTCAGGTGGGCGAGGTGCTGACCTATACCGTCACGGTAGAGAACACAGGCAATACTGAGCTTGACGTCACAGTTGAGGACAATATGATGGTCGGAGACATCACTGTTACCCGGAATGATGAGGGTACTACAGTGCAAAATGTCAATGGCGTATACACGATCAGTAACCTTGACGCCGGAGAGACAGTCAGCATAACCTATACCTACACCGTGACGGACGCGGACGAGGGCAGCACGATTGAAAATACGGCCACGGCGACAACTACCGACGGCGGCCCGAATGGCAGCGACACCATTACCGTAACTGTGGAGGCGGACGATGAGCCCGTCGTGCCGGTCGTACCCGATCCTCCGGCGCTGAATACCGAGGACCATGTGGCTTACATCATTGGCTATCCCGACGGTACAGTGCAGCCGGAAGGTAACATTACCCGCGCGGAGGTGGCGACCATCTTCTTCCGCCTGCTGAGAGATGAGGCACGCGAGACCTATTGGAGCCAGACAAACTCGTACAGCGATGTGTCGGACGGTTCATGGTATAATAACGCCATTTCCACTTTGTCAAACATGGGCATAATCGACGGGTATCCCGACGGTACGTTCCGGCCCAACGCCTATATCACCCGCGCTGAACTTACCAAAATTGCCGTCAGCTTCTTTGAATATGCCGATGAGAACTTTACATACAATGGCCAGTTCACCGACGTAAACGGCAATGAGTGGTATGCAAGCTTTGTCGCGGTTGCCGCAGAATTCGGCCTTGTCGAGGGATACCCCGACGGAACTTTCAAGCCTGACTCCTATATTACCCGTGCCGAGACCTGCACCGTGGTCAACCGCACACTGGGCCGCGCTCCTCATGAGGATCGTCTGCTCAGCGAGGATGTGATGATAACCTGGCCTGACAATCCGAAGGGCACATGGTATTACGCGGACATGCAGGAGGCCACCAACTCCCATGATTATGTCTGGACCTATGCCAGCGGCGAGCGTGTCGAATCATGGACTGTCAAGCTGATTGAGCGCGACTGGGAGGCGCTGGAGAAGCAGTGGTCCGACGCAAACTCCGCACCCGGAGGCGAGGTCATGGAGATCACTTCTGACTACACGGACTGAGATTTGAAATACAGATTAACCAGCATTAAAGGGCAGCGCCAGCCGGCGCTGCCCTTTAGTTAAATCACATTTTAAGTACTGCGCAGATTTATGTCACCCCAGCACGCTCTCAAGCACGACCCAGTCATTGCTCTGTATATCATCGGAATAGTGCTCCATGCATATGCAGAGCTCCTCGCTTCTGTCGTCGTTGCGCACGATGCCGCCCTTTAGGCCATAGCGGTTGAGATAATCCTTTAGCACATCAAACTTTTTCTGAGTATAAATATCGATGTCCTGGCTGTTGCCGCTCCTGTCAAAACCACCTTTGGTCTCTATTATCCATATTTCGCCGTTAACGCTGATAATATAGTCGGGAAAAAAGTTTTTCTGTTTGCCGGAATTATCAAGGTAAACGATGGAGAGATATTCGCTGCCTTTGTCTCCGTTTTTATAGACCCATTCAACGCTGTCGGTCTTTTCACAGAATTTTTCAAACCTGCGCTCGGCAGAAGAACGGGGCTCGGCTGAGGAGAGATAGTTCTCGTATACATTCTTCTCCATAACCGTCTGTGTTTTTGAAGTGCCGTCATAAGTGAACAGGCAGGACTGAGGTATGTGAAAGGCTACCCTTGACACGTTCTTTATTTCAAGCTGGAGCTGTGACAATTCCGCCGCCATAGCCGACCTGACAGCTCGCCTGAGCCTGTCGGCGTTGTTCAGTACAAAAGCGTATACGGTTCTGGGCTCAAGTGCAAGTATTTTGCGACTGTACTTATAGTTTTTGTCAAAGAGTTTGCGGATGATCGCGTTCATATACGAGTACTCCATCCCAATCTCCAGACCGATCTTGCCGATCTTCTGATGATAATCACGGCCGTGGGTATGGGTGTTGAGCTTTTCCGTTACGGCAATGGTGTTCATGTCCTCCGGGCCAAACTCAAGCGTTGCCGTTTCACCGGAAATTGTATGGCGGACGATATCCTCGCTTAAAACAAATCCGGCCGTCTGTAAACGGGCGGCATTCTCGGCCTTGTTGGTTCCCGTGCCGAATTCTTTTTCAAAGCATTGCGCAACGGCAAGAAGCGCCTTTTGAGGGTTTCGGCTGGCAGAGACCATCGTGCGCTGCTTGCTGGTCAGGGTAACTGACTTATACTCCTCTTTCAAAAACAACGTGCAGGCATCCAGTGCATTTTTTCCAAGAGAAAGCTTGACGCCTGCCGTAAATTTCTCATCCAGAGTGTAAAGATAGCAGCTGTCGAGCAGGTCGCTGCCGTAGTGTTGAGCCTCCGGCATGCGCCGGATCCGGCCGATGGTCTGTATCTCAAACGTCTCGTCCATGTTGTCGCGCAGCTTTATAAGGATGTGAGCACGGGGACAGTCCCAGCCCGTGGCGATTGCCTGCTTTATGATGATAGCCACCGGCTCTGCGTCGTTCGTGTCAATTTCCTCCAGATTTTCGTGGCGGTTAGTTAACCATACAGCCAGTTGCCGGTTTTCATAGGTCACGCCGCGTGTTTCAAACCACCGCTCAACCTCATCCTGCATCACTTCCGACTTGTTTGGGATCTGAACGACCATGAGCGGGTTAATGTTTTTCCCGATCGCCAGAAAAGCCTGGCGAAGCTCGCGCTGCTTCGCATAGGCCCTGTCAAGCAGAAAATCGACCTGGTTTTCCGTCACAACGCTCTGTGGAAAGTTCTCATTTATTATAAGCATTTTCTTTATAAGGCCCTCGGCGATGACGTCCTCCTCGGAAATCTCTATAAGTTGGGCATTTTTGATCTCCCTCGGGGTAGCGGAGCAGCGGATAATTTTATCCGTATGGAAATAATGTATTATTTCATCCGCCCTTACCGTGTTGTTCTGGTGGCTCTCGTCCACAATCACGACAAAACGCAGTCCGTCGTTTAGGGCGTTCTGTATATGTTCCAAAAAGTTTGTGCGCTCTCCGTCCTTAAGCGCATTGTTGCCTTTTTTGTAAGCTTCTCCCAGTTGATAAAGCAACTGTCGTTTTCTTCAAAGCCGCTTGTCATAACGTCTGCCAGCAGCTTTGTCTGCGAGTCATGGATATACCTGTCCATCTTGGCCTTGCTTTGCTCTTCAAGGTTTCCTTTGCCCGGCGTGAGCCAGACAAATACCGTTTTCGGAAAAGACTGCATGTATTGATGCATGAAATAGGTCAGCATGAGAGTTTTTCCGCTTCCCGTCGGGCTTTTGAGAATTATGTCGCGGGCAGGGCTGTCCATTGCGTCAAAAAGGGAGTTCACTGCCGCAAGCTGAAAATTTTTGAGTTCCATGGTCAACCCTCCTGTATGTCTCTGTAATAGTATTCGGGGACAACCCGGACCTCGATCTCATGGGCAGCAATCGCCGCCTCCTGTTCCTCTGTGGGCAGGATGTCATGTCCCATATAGAGCCTGCGGCATTTCCGAAGGGCCTCGGCATCAGAGACTAACTCTTCAAGCTCTTCCTCCGTCAGAACAATGGTGATATCGGCGCTATTTCTAAAATCCACACTGTTTTCAAGTTCGGCCAATTCTCTGATATGGTCAAGCAGTTCATCGGCGTATTCGTAATACATTGAAAACGGCTGGCAGGAGGTCTACGACATCGACCCCTCTGTCCGACCCCTCTGTCGTTATTGAGGCGGCGGAGAAGATCGAAAGCGCCCGGGCCTTCCTTGAGGGGGTGCGGGCATGAACGTAACGAGAAAGCCGCTGTCGGAGCTCCGGCGTCCCGAGCGGAACGTCCGGATGCACACCGACAAGCAGCTGAGGGAGTTCCGCCGCTCTGTCGAGATGTTCGGCCAGATCCGCCCCATCGTGGTAGACGAGGCCGGCGTTATTCTGGCCGGCAACGGCTTGTATGAAACGCTGCTCTCTATGGGGCGCACCGAGGCGGATTGCTATGTGGTGACCGGCCTGACGGAAGCCCAGAAGAAAAAGCTCATGCTGGCCGACAACCGTGTGTTCGACCTGGGCGTGGATGACCTGTCCGCGCTGGATACCCTGGTGCTGGAACTGAAGGACGACCTGGATATCCCAGGCT
>CAZSRK010000082.1:0-6317 GCA_964609305.1 uncultured Oscillospiraceae bacterium | reverse complement strand
TGTATCATACCTGCATTATACTACTTTTTTCTCTATTGGTACAGCTTCTCAGCCTTGAGCCGTTTTCAAGATAAGTGCCATTGCTGGAGAAGTCAGTCACATAGTAGCAGCCGGCGTTTTCGTCAAACTGTATCATGCAGTGCCTGCGGCTGACGCTCTCTCCGCCGCTGCTTATTACGATCTGGCAGTAAGCCGGGTCACGGCCGATACATATTTGCTGGTTCGGCATGATATCAAAATCCGCTCCGGAGTACATGCCGGAGACGCCTACTATCTTATGTGCGCTGTGGAAGTTCATGCGCTGCGTGTTTCCTCCGTTATAGTTCCCAGACATATACTCGGTTGCACCGTCTGCCTGCCTGCGTGATTCAGGTGAGGCTCCAACGGCGGAATCACCGCTCATCTGTTTGAACAATCCGGTATAAGTCAGATTTACATATGGCGCTATGTAGAACATATTCAGCAGATTAAGAGTAAAAAGGTTCAGTATATACCATCCAATGAAGCTCAATTTGGTCACGATTATCCCGCCGACGTAATTCTTTGCAATTTCGGATGCGCTGTCAAAACTCTCCTTGGCAGTGCGGTCGGGATGGGCAGCCATATAGAAGAAAACAAAGTCGTACTGAGAACCTTTATACAGGACAATAAAAATTATCCAGAGGATAGCAAGAATATAGAAGATCAGTGCGATGCCCAGTCCGCTTCCACCGCCTCTGAAAATATTCTGGACGGAGCTGCCAGCAATAACGGTGCCGACAATAATAAAAAGCAGAGACGGCAGCATCCAAAGAAACATGAACAGACAATACCATATATATCTCATCAATGCACGCGAAAAAACGGAAAAACCCTCGAGTACGCTGGACATACGCGGTTTTTTACCGCCGGCATCTTCAAGGTACCAGGTGCACAGGCCGACTTTGGCCGCTGAAAACCCAAAAGGAACAAAGCTGAGAATGATGCTTATGGCATCAGCACCGACGCATGCACTGAGTCTGCCGGCAATTATCTGCTTTGCCTGTACTTTGGCTTGCGTTCTGTCAAACACGTTGTTTTCCTCCTTTATTCCTGTTCATTTTGCCACGAAAAAGAGTCGGTGCAGAAGGGGATAAACATAAGTTTTGTGTTACCAAGTGTCAGGACATCACCTGATTTCAGCCGCATATTTTCAAGTACGACTTTTCCGTTTAGATAAAATAGCTGAGTAGAGGCTCCGGGCATGACATAAAAGCAGTTCCCGATGTGATCATAGGACACAATAGCGTGCCTGTCAGAGGAAATACTGCGGTCGCCTTTGATAGATACAGTCATATTGTCGCCGCGGCCAATAAAATTTCTTCCCACTCTGAGGCGGTAATCGACGCCTTTGGCAGCTCCCTGGATGCACACAAGCCAACCGACGACGGGATCAGCGTCAAACCCGGCTCCAACAGCAGAAATAGTCTTATCATCTTCTAGAACCTGAGTGCCCAAGGGCACGGTTTCGGTCGCAGGACCAAACCCGGGAAGTGCGCCCGGCTGGCCGCTCAAGCCCCCGGAAAAGCCGACCTGGGGCTGATCCGAAAAGCCAACTGTCCGGTCAAAGCCCACAGCAGGGCCTGCCGTCTCCCTGGCTTTGGCACAGTAGGGACAGGAACTGTACTGCGAATTGTCATAAAAATGACCGTTGCTGCATTGAATATTCATTTATGTTTCCTCCCTTGTTCAATTGATACGTATTATTGCCACAGTTGTATTGTCCTGGCGATTACCGCCGCGCGCAATCGCACTCTCGACAAGTGTGATCGCAGTGTTTTCAGCATTGCTGCCGTCTTCAAGCATCGTGCGTATGTCCCCGTCGGAAAGCGTCCTGTACAGTCCGTCTGTTGCAAGCAGTACGGTGTCGCCGGAACGCAGCGGTTCAGCAGACGGCGGACAGTCAATCACCAGGTGCTCGCCGGAGCCTACGTAGCTTATAAGTGCGTTACGCTTGGGATGGCTCTCGGCTTCCTGAAGCGTCATATTACCGGCGTTTACTGCTTCCATGAGCTTTAGCATATAAGTTTGATCCGTAGTGAGCTGATAGAGCGTCCTGTCCCTGTGGAGATAGATTCTGCTGTCTCCCGTTGAGCACCAGAACAAATGGTCTCCCGTGACAACGGCAGCCAAGGCCGTTGTGCCGCAGCCAAGTGGATTTCCCTGTTCATCCAGAAGGGAAGAGACGGCATCATTTGCGCTGTGCATGGCCCTCTGTATCGCCGGGAATGCAGCATCAGCAGAGACAATATCGGAAAGGGCGCGGCCAAGTATCCCGCAGGTGATAGAACTTGCATGCTCACCGCCGTTTAATCCTCACATACCGTCGCACAGCACGGCACATACCGCCTGCAGGTTATCTATTGCCACAGGGAAAATGCTTGCGCAGTCCTGTTGGCTGGGCCGACCGCCTATTGAAGCGGCGAGCGCTGCGCTAACATTCCCTGCTGAAAATGAGACAGAGCTGTCCGCCCTTCGCTTCACCGCTGAGGCAGTGTTGTATGCATAGGCTGTTTCAGCAGATTCCGGACTGAAATTAAACTGTATTGCGTCTCTGGCCATTCTTCTTTTAACGGCAAACCAGATGTAGTACACGACCAGATAAACCGCCGAAACTGCGCAGGCGGAAAGCCATAAAATTTCCTTCGGCGTCATAAAAACTACCTCAAAACAAATTTTCAGATCGCGACGGCGCGTATCGTCATTTTGCAGTCTCCGAACCGTATGATATCGCCCGGATCCAACTTATGACGCGTGTCAGGCCTTATGGCGATTCCATTGAGCAGCGTGCTGTTCTTAGACCCGAGATCTGTAACAAAAAGCGTGCCATCCATATATTCAAGGCAAAAGTGCTGAGAGGAAACGCGCCTGTCATAGTCGATAATAACGTCATTTTCCTCGCCTCTTCCGACAAAGAGGCTGCTGCCGATCGACAGCTCGAAATACTGCTGCCATCCTCTGCCGTCAGCCAGCTCTACGCCAATTCGTGTGCCGCTGCCGGGTTTTATCCGTATGTGCCCGCTTTCATCAGGGCGATATTCCGGTGGTGTTATGACGACAGGCTTTTTCCGCACGTACAGTATAACGATAACGGCGACGGCGATGACGATGAGCACGCCGCCGCCTATAGCAAACCAGGCCCACACAGGCAAACCGGTTGGCTCAGGCACCGCACCGTCTTCAATAATAATCTCAACAGTGTCCGGCGTAAGTGGATTTTTCTCCATGGAGATATCGGATATGCCGGTGATTTTAAGGAAATACGTCCCGTTATAGGGCATTTCTGCAAAAGAAAGACTGACACTGTCGCCCGAGACAGATACCCCTGCAAAAGCTATATGCTCATTGTCAGAAGTGCTAAGGTCATATGAAGCGGCCTCGCCAGAGCCGGATACAGGTTCACTGAATACAATATCCAGGGTGTTAGACACACTGTTGTAGCCTGCGGAAACTATGTACGGCGCTGTGTCGTCCGCGTCCCAACTGTCAAGCACAAGGCTGTAATTGTCTGATGAGCCGCCTATACTTACTCTGAAGCTGTGCTCGCCGCCATCGGCAATGTTGGATTCGGCGCGGACCGCAATCAGCCAGCAGGACAGAAGCTTTTCATACAGGCTGTCCACAGCTTCAGCCGCGCTTTGCTCACTGCGGTCGCCAAACATATACAGCTCGCCGCCGTTTAGCCGGGCAAGCGATGCGAATTCGTCGATATCCTCATCGTTGCTGTCGGTGCTGCCTCCGGAGTCGACACACATGGCATTGAGCGCGATCCCCGACCCACGAAGCCGCTCCATGAGCTCCGTGCGTGCCGTGCCTACGCCTGCCTGAGCATCATTGACCCCGTCGGAAAAAACGATCGCTACCTTGCGCATAGAGTCAACGTCTGAGCACAGTTCTATAAGCGCGTCAACAGCGTCATAGAAGTGGGTAGTCATGTCATTGCATTCCAGTGCGTCCACTGCATCGGCGACCTGTTCATAGTCCTCTCCGCCGGAAAGGATTATGTCAACCTCATCCCCAAAGGTTATAAGCGCCATCCGGTCATTTTCTCCAAGACGATAGTGATTATTTAGGATTGCCTGCCTGATATCCCAGAAGTAGTTTCTGTTGATACTGGCCGATATGTCCAGCATATAGACGTAGAAAGTGCCCCTGTCCGCAGCAGTAACCGGAGCTGCTGAGACGACTTCCAATAAATTTTCGTCAAGATACACCTGTGTTTCTTTGATGGGCAAGTCGCCGGAGCCCAGTTGTTCATCATAAACGTAGATATCCACATTCGGCATAACCGCCTGGACCTGTTCGATCTCTACGGCAAAAGTGCAAAGTGTTGTGCCGAAAGCAAGTAAAGCGGCGATTATTAGTCCCGTCAGTTTCTTTACCAACAGAATTCCTCCCCGCAGAAGGATCTGAATCCGAACACGCTGTCACCTGCCTTGATCTTTGCCATGTCCTTCAGCGGTGTTGCGCCTTCAAGGATGCTGTCTTCAAAGTATGTAACAGTGCCCGTGCCGGGGATGACAAACCAGGATACAGAGCTGGGGTCGAATACAACCGAAAAGTGTCCGTCCCTGTTTATCTTGGGATCGTCAGCAATGTTTATCTGAAGCTTCGGTGAGCGGCCCACATAATTCCATCCAGCATAGAGTCTGAAATCCCGGCCCTTCTCCGGACCCTCTAGGCAGACAAGCCAGCCGGCCACTGGCCTAAACTCCTTTTCCTGCCCGTAGTTGAATGCGGAGATGGTCAGCCCCTCGTCGCTGTCAGAGAAATTCAGCGGCAGTGTGGCCGTTGGCTGTCCTGCTGTAAAGCCGGATGCAACATGCTCATTCGCCTTTACTGGAGCGGCAGGGACGGAGTTTCCCCCGGAAAAAACGTAGGCCCCTATCGTTGCGTCCAGTTCAAACCCAGGCTGGTCGTCTTGGGGAAGGGGAGAGCCGTATGCTCCAATGGTTGCATCCATGCGTCCGGTTGCTCCTCTGGCGCAGATAGGGCACTCGCTGTTTCTGAGATCGTCGTACCGGTGCCCGTTTGCACAGATTCTTATAGCCATATTTGATTTCCCCCTTGGTTAATTAATTATTCCTCTTTCAAGCTTGAGTTCAAGTATCCTCAATACACTTTCGTTAATTCGCTCCTCTGTGAGCTCACCGGTGCTGATCGCGTTCTCGATCGCGCTTATCGTGCCGGCCACGTCCGCCGGGCCGAGCAGGATATCGTTTCCTGCCTGAACGGCCATAACGACAATCTCATCTGCTGTATACTGATTTGACAGTGCGCCCATTGTCAAAGCGTCTGTCATCACAACTCCGTCATAGCCGAGGCGTTCGCGCAGAAGTCCGGTTACCACCGTATATGAAAGGGACGACGGATGTTCGGGGTCAATGGAAGTAAGCGTCATATGGCCTGTCATAACAGCGTCTGCTCCAGCTTCAATACCGGATATGAAGGGGAGAAACTCCTGCTGCGTGAGTTCGCTGAGCGACTTATCGGCTATGGCCGTTCCGGCGTGAGTATCCTCGGCAGTGTCGCCGTGTCCCGGAAAATGTTTAAGACAGCATGCCACGCCTCCATCATTGAATCCCCTTACCGCACTGGCGACGAGCACTGCGGCCTGTTCAAAATCATCACTGTAAGCGCGGCTGCCGATAACAGTATTTGCCGGATTTGAGTATACGTCGGCCACCGGCGCCAAATCAAAATTGAAACCTAGCTCCGTGAGATATCCGGCTATGGTTTTTGCGTTGTCATACGCCACATCCTCGCCCTGATCCCTGTAGTCGAACTCGGGATGTCCGGTATGTTTCCTGTCCTTGTGACAGTTCCACCCTCTTCATCGACGCAAACGAACAAACCCAGTAAACCTGACTGCTGGATATTGCTTATATCCTGCGTAACCTGTTCCCTGGACTGTATGTCGGCCTGAAAGAACACGACTCCGCCGACGGGATAATTGCCGTTATAGGAGGATACGTCTATTATCATCATTTGGCATATCTTCTGTGTCAGAGTCATTTCACTGAGGATTTCCCCGGCTCGCTGGGAGTGGTCCGGTTCCTGCTGCACTTCCGGCGTTGGCTCCATAGTTTCCTCCACGGGAGGAGTTTCGACAACCGGCTCGGACGCTTGAGTCGGTTCCTCGGCAGTGGGGACCTCCGGGGTTATAGCGGCGGTCGGAGTCTCAGTCGGAGCCGGCTCCTGAGCTGAGCGCCTGCTTAAATATATATACAGCCCCAGAGAAAGTATAAAAACAATCGCCAGAAGTATTACCGCGGAAATAAGGACACTCTTTTTCATTG
>CAZSRK010000081.1:0-6351 GCA_964609305.1 uncultured Oscillospiraceae bacterium | reverse complement strand
ACACCATCACGGCCAGCGCCGGGACGGGCGGCTCCATCACCCCCAGCGGCGATGTTGAGGTCGGTGAGGGCGCAAGCCAGACCTTTAACATCTCCCCCGCCAGCGGTTACAAAATTTCCGATGTGACGGTGGACGGCAATAGCGTGGGCATGGTCAGTTCCTACACCTTCGAGAATGTTCGGGCCAACCACACCATTTCTGTCACTTTCCAGAGCACCGGGAGCACTGGCGGTGGCGGCGGTACGACAACCCGCTACACCATCACAGCCAGTGCCGGTACGGGCGGGTCTATCAGCCCCTCCGGGAGCGTGAGCGTGTCCGCTGGCTCCAACCGCACCTTCACTATCACCGCGGATGACGGCTATGAAATTGCCGATGTCATCGTGGATGACGAGAGCGTGGGCGCGGTCAGTTCCTACACCTTCGAGAATGTCCGTGCCAACCACACCATCGAGGTCATCTTTACGGAGGTTGACGAAGATACCGGTGTGGCTGACCCGGATGACACTGGTGTATCGGACTGACTGAACACCGGGGATCACATCGCCTATCTGAACGGCTATCCCGGAAATCTCTTTGGCCCCGACCGTAACATGACCCGCGCCGAAGTGGCGCAGATGTTCTACAATCTGCTGCTGAATCAGGATGTGGCCATCACCGTCACCTTTGACGATGTGGCCGACGATGCCTGGTATGCCGAAGCCGTGAATACTCTGGCTTCTCTCGGCATCGTTGAGGGCGTTGGAAACAATCAGTTTGACCCCGAGCGTGCTATCACACGCGCGGAGTTCACCACTATCGCCATGCGCTTTACCAACGGGATGCTGGATGGGGAGAACATCTTCTCCGATGTGAGCAGCAGCGCCTGGTACTACGAATATGTGGTGGGCGCTATCCAGTATGGCTGGATCAACGGCTATGAGGATGTGTCGACATCGACGTGCTTGCGCCTGCGAGCCTTTCGGTCAATGTCTCCGCGCAGGTGCTGGCCGGGGACGGTTACAGCTTCCAGGACATTTCGAACGGGGTGGAACAGGCCATAGCTGCCTTTTTTAACGGTGGTCTGCTGGGCAAAGACGTACTGGTCGCCGAGATCTCAAACATAATATATTCCGTCGAAGGGGTAAAAAACTACAAGCTCGTCTCGCCGGGCGCGGACGTCGCCGTGGAGGCCGGTGAGCTGCCGGTGCTGGGCACGTTGAGCATAACGGAAATGGAGGCGTGACGGTTTGGGATACGGGGAATATATGAAAAACCTGCTTGCACCGCTGCAGCTATATGATTTGGAGCATGGAGCGGGAGCGGGAGAGCTCGACGTCCTCGGCCAGTTCCTGGACGGGCTGTTCGACGATTTTGTGTGCATAGAAAAGGAGTCTGTCATCTCAACGGCGGAGGATGAGGGGCTGGCCGCCTATGAGCATATTTTGCCGTATGTTCCCGTCAGTGGGACGACTCAGGAGCGGCGTGCGGCGCTGTGCGCGTTACTGAGCATCGACGGGGCGAGCTTTTCCTGCGCGGAAATAGCGCGCACGCTGATCGGCTGCGGTATCTCCGCTCAGGCGCATGAGACGGATTCCCCCGAGGTAGATCACGTTTCCGAAGAAACGAGGCGTACCAGACGATATTGAGGCGCTGAAAACACGCATAGAGAGCATACTGCCCTGCCATCTGGACGTAATATACGACTATTCCTATCCCTCATGGACGGAGATTCAAACGGCGTTCAGCACTTGGTCAGACATAGATGGGGAGATCTGGCAGGAGCTTGAGAAAGTTGGTGAGGCCGCATGCCGGAATGGGAGGTCGTGGGCGTTATAATCGTGCTCGTGGGGCTTATCGCCTCGCTGGTAAAGCCTGTGGTGGGGCTGAATGCCTCCATCACGAAGCTCAACGATATATGCCTTGCCCTGGAGAAAAACCTGAGCGAGCTGACAAACAAGAACAGCCAGGCGCACGAGCGGCTCTGGCATCGAAGCGAGGAGCATGACGCCCGGCTACAGGACCACGAGACACGGCTGGTAATGCTGGAAAAGTCTGAATAGCGTCCGGATAAAACGAAAAAGCGCCCTTTGCAGGGACTGGCCCTGCAAAGGGCGCTGTATTATGTTGTGTTTTTTGCTCAGATCCCCTGGTCAAGCATAGCGGAGGCGACTTTCAGGAAACCGGCCACGTTTGCGCCGACGACCATGTTGCCGGGCTGTCCGACCTCGACAGAGGCGTCATACGCGTTGTGGAAAATGGCTTTCATTATATCCTGAAGCTTTGCGTCGACCTCTTCGAAGGTCCAGCTCATGCGGATGCTGTTCTGGGTCATCTCAAGTCCGGAGGTGGCCACGCCGCCGGCGTTGGATGCCTTGCCCGGGCTGAAGAGCAGGCCTGCCTGCTGTATCATCGTGGTCGCCTCGAGCGTGCAGGGCATGTTCGCACCCTCAAAAACGCCGATGGCGCCGTTGTCGATTATCATCTTTGCCTCGGCGACATCGATCTCGTTCTGAGTGGCACTGGGCAGGCAGATATCGCCCTTGACGCTCCAGATATTGCGGCAGCCCTCGTGATATTCGGAGCCCTTGACCTCGTCTGCATAGACGCTGATACGCTCGCGGCGGTTCTGCTTTATGTCAAACAGCACCTCGAGATTGATGCCGTTGGGGTCGTAGACATATCCGGTGGAGTCGCTCATCGCAACGACTTTCGCGCCGAGCTGCATGGACTTCTCAGCGGCATACTGCGCGACGTTGCCGGAGCCGGAGATGACGACGGTCTTGCCCTGGAAGCTTTCGCCGCGCATGCTCTGCATCATCTCCTGGGCAAAGTAGCACAGACCGTATCCGGTGGCCTCGGTGCGGGCGAGAGAACCGCCATAGGGGATGCCCTTGCCTGTCAGGGTAGCGCCCTCGAAACGGTTTACGATGCGCTTGTACTGGCCGAAGAGATAGCCAATCTCGCGTCCGCCTACGCCGATGTCGCCGGCGGGGATGTCGGTGAACTGTCCGATGTGGCGATACATCTCGGTCATAAAGCTCTGGCAGAAACGCATGACTTCGCGGTCGGACTTGCCCTTGGGGTCGAAGTCGGAGCCGCCCTTGCCGCCGCCCATGGGAAGCGTCGTCAGGCTGTTTTTGAGCACCTGCTCAAAGCCGAGGAACTTCATAACGGAGGAGTTGACGGAGGGATGGAAGCGGAACCCTCCCTTATAGGGGCCTATTGCGGAATTGTACTGGACACGGAAACCGCGGTTTACCTGTACACGGCCGTTGTCGTCGACCCAGGGTACGCGGAACTGGATAAAACGCTCGGGTTCGACAAAACGCTCGAGCAGGCCGTTTTCCTCATACTCGGGGTGCTTGTCGACGATCACCTCGAGGCTCTCGAGGACCTCCTGCACCGCCTGCAGGAACTCCGGCTCGTTTGGATTGCGTGCAAGAACGCTTTCGTACACGCGCTGGACATAGCTGTTGGTCATCATGATAATTTCCTCCATATGAAAATTTTACAATTTAACCGTTTTCAACAATAGCCATTATATTTTAAACTTCGTATTCAAGATATGCAATTGGAGGCAATTAAAAATTCATGCCGAAATTGCAAAGTAAATTAGTGTATTCTCACGAAACCGCCGAGTTGCGCGGGATCTTTCGAGGTTAACATGACTGAGAACACGGCAAAAGAATCAAATAAATCGTAGTTTTTGCGATCTTTTATTCATTTTGCGGCCTCGCTCAACAGAGAGGGAGCGCCGGAATTTTTTTGAGCAGCACCTTGCCGAAGCAGCAGACGGTCAGGCCGGAGTCGGCCGGGATAACAACGTCTGCGTCCGAGCGGGCCCGATTTATCGAAAACAGGTAAACATTCCCCTGACTATCCTGGCAGAACTGTTTGCATTTCATGTCGCCGTCGACAAAGAAAAGTCCCACCTCGCCGTCGCGAAGGACTTCTCCCCGCTTTACAAGCACGGTCGAGCCGTCGGGGATGACCGGTTCCATGCTGTCACCGCTGATACGCGCGGCAAAATCCGCGCCGGAATCCGCGGGGACCTCATACTCCTCGTAGTCGTCGCCAAGGGCCGGGGAGGCATATCCCGTAGCAGCAGGGGTGTAATAAAGCGGGATTATCTTTGTCTGCGCACTGGTTTTTTCCACGGCAGAGTTTATCCGCTCGAGCTCTGATTCGATCACGAGCGACGCCGTGCGCCGGCCATGCTCGTCCAAAGAGCGGTATTTGGAAAGCAGACCCATTTCTTCCACGCTTGGAAGCGCCGATTGAACATGTCTGTCATAGAATGTTTCGACGGGCACGTTCAGCTCTCCGCATATGCGCAGGAGCAGGTCAAAGTCTATCTTCATATTGTCGCGCTTTATGATGCTGTACAGCGTCTGGGGGTTGGTGCCGCTGCGGCGCGCCAGCTCACTGACAGTCATGCCGCGCTCGTTCAGCAGTTTATTGAGTGTGGTTCCTATCACGAAGACCATCCTCCTTTTCCTTGCCTTAATAAAGCATATCATATACAGCATAACCAGTCAACAATATTTTTAGGCAAATGCATAAGAACCAGAAAGACGGATGAGAGGGTGAGATATGTACAGGAACTGCGCGGAGATGCCGGAGATAGAGCATGTAATGAGGCACGGCTGCATGTACACCGGCAAAAAACTCAGTTGTGGTGAATGCGGCACGGAGCTTGTCCGCGGCGAAAAAGCGTTTTTGTGGGCCGGTCCGCTGGGACGGGAAATGCTTGTATGCAGACAGTGCTTTTGCGAGCTGTTCGACGAGCTGAGCGTCGAGGAAAAGGCCACGCTGGCCGGATCGGAGATGGTCGTGATTGGCGCGCCCGTCGGACTAAATTAGAGAGAAAGAAGAGGTGATTTTTTGAACATCGAGGTTGAATACACGATAAAATCGGATGGCTGGAACAACAGCGCGCTGACGCCGCAGGGGCTTATCCTGCATTCGACGGCATGGCCGGGTAAGGACGCGCAGTACATCAGGGATTATTTCGACGCTCCCGGACGAGGAGCCAGTATCCACGCCGCCGTTGACGACAAGAGGATAATCCAGTGTCTGCCCTGGAACAAAAAGGCGGGACATGTCGGACGAGGCTCGCTGGGCACGATGAACTCCACGCACATAGGCGTTGAGATGTGTGAACCGGCAGGCCTGACTTACAACTCCGCAGGCAGCGCCATCGTGAAATATGATCCGGATCCGGCGTATTTTCCGTTGGTTTGGAAGAATGCGGTCTGGCTGTTTGCCAAGCTGTGCACCGAGTTTGGACTGGACCCGATGAAGGACGGGGTCATACTCTCACACGCGGAAGCTCATGCCCGCGGATATGGAGACAACCATGCCGACACGGCGCACTGGTTCCGATGGGAAAACGTGACGATGGACGATTTTCGCGCAGCCGTGAGGGACGCGCTGGGAGAGGAGGATGAGGAAATGACCTATGAACAGTTTACGGAATACATGAACAGGTATATGGCGGAGGCGGTGACGTCTGAGCCTTCGGCCTGGGCCAGAGAGGCGGCGGAAAAGGCCGTGGAGAAAGGGATCGTACAGGGCGACGGCAACGGCGCCTATAACTGGCAGAGACCGCTCACCCGCGAGGCCTATGTTGTTATGCAGGAACGCGCCGGATTGCTCTGAAGCGGCAGCCAACAGCTCCGCTTCCGCCTGTGTAGGGAAGCGAAAGCTGCGCAAGACGCTGCCGTTCATCGCATATCGTCCGGGACCCGCTGCGCTGGGCTCCCTGACGAGAAGGGACGGGGAGCGCGGCGGCCAACGGCTCCGCTTCATAAAAAAGGAAAGCGATTTTAAAATGAGTGAAAAGAAACAACAGCAGTTTTCCAAGCGGCTGGCCTGGACGGTCATCGTCGGGGATATACTGCTCAGCGTCTGTACGCTGGCGCTGTGCGCCTTTGCGATACTGCGCGACTTCTCCGGCGCGCTGCCGTACCTGACGGCACTTATCGGAGTGTACAACGGTGCGACGGGGTATGTGCTGGGCAAATACATGGACAAGGCAAAGGCCGAGAACACGGCCGGCGGCATTGTTTATGACAGCGCGATGTCAGAACTCAACCGCGACATCTAGCCCCGCCCGCTCAGACAAAATCCGTCCCCACGGGGAGACGGATAAAAAGGGCAGGAGCAAAGCAAGCTTTGCTCCTGCCTGGTGGAGACGGAGGGATTCGAACCACCGAAGTCACTGACAACAGATTTACAGTCTGTAAAAATCACCCTATTCATGCGCTTTGTGGGCCGCTGACACCATTTTTGACATCCCACGGTTAAGCTTCGACACTGACTTTGCTTTTTGGGCATTGCGCAAATCCGTGTATATTTCCCTTGTGA
>CAZSRK010000080.1:0-6660 GCA_964609305.1 uncultured Oscillospiraceae bacterium | reverse complement strand
GTCAGGCGGTACGGCGGCAGCTCCAGCACGAAAGCAGCCGTGTCGCCGCGAAAGATCGTGTTCTTGAAGATTATTCCGGAAATTATTGCAACGACCATACCCAGTATGTACATCGAAAAGACGACAATCCCCGCATACCTGTCAAAGAATGCGGCGGAGATGAGGCCGTATACCGGAAGCTTTGCCGAGCAGCTCATGAACGGCACGAGCATTATCGTCATGCGGTGGTCCTTTTCGCTTTCCATCGTGCGGGCGCCCATGATAGAGGGAACGGAACAGCCAAAGCCCATCAGCATCGGTATAAACGCTTTGCCGGACAGGCCGAAGCGTTTGAGCAGACGGTCCATTATAAAGGCTGCGCGGGACATGTATCCACTGTCCTCAAGAAGGGAGAGGAAGAAGAACAAAAGAGCGATCTGTGGCAGGAAGGTCAGCACCCCGCCGACGCCAGAGACGATGCCGTCCACACACAGGCCGATGAGCCAGCCCGGCGCATCCAGCGCATCCAGCGCCGTGCGCAGCCCCGGGCCGACAAAGCCATCCATAAACTGCGCGACGAGGTCGGACAGCCATGAGCCGAAGGGGCCGAAGGTGATGGCAAAAACGATGAACATCGCGCACAGGAACACGGGGATGGCCAGCCATTTGTTCGTCACGATGCGGTCTATCCTGTCGCTCAGGCTCAGCTCCAGCGCCTCGGCCGCGAGCTTGTCGCCCTCGAGAAGTTTGATGCTCGACCAGTGGGCGGGCAGCCCCGCGGCATAGGCCTTGTCATGTATTACCTCGTTTATGCGATGGTGTCTCTCGTGTGTGAAATTGTCATAAAGGTCGTCCGGCTCTATCGTAAAGCCGATGTGCATCTGCCGGTGCGCCGTGAGCATAAGCTCCTCTAGTCCCGCGCCGGTTTTTGCAGTGATCGGGACGACAGGTATGCCCAGATGCTCTGAAAGCTCCTTTATATCGATGTGGTCGCCGTTTTTCTCGACCTCGTCCATGAAATTGAGCGCCATCACCATCGGATTCTCCAGTTCCAGAAGCTGAACGGTCAGATACAGGTTGCGCTCAAGATTGGTAGCATCGACGATGTTGATGATCGCGTCGGGCGATTCGCCTATGATAAAATCGCGCGCGACGATCTCCTCCATGGAATAGGGCGACAGCGAGTATATGCCCGGCAGGTCGACTATCGTGACGGCTTTGCCCTGTATCTCGGCCCGGCCCTCCTTCTTCTCGACGGTGACGCCCGGCCAGTTTCCGACGTACTGGTTCGAGCCGGTCAGGGCGTTGAAGAGCGTGGTTTTGCCTGCGTTCGGGTTTCCGGCCAGGGCAATCTTCATCTCGCGCCGGTCATGCGCGGTCCCGTCATAGACCTGCGCGTGGAAATCCAGCTCGTGCTCGTGCTCGAGCATCATGCGGCGTAGCGTCTCGGGGTCGTGCTTATGCATGGCCAGCCGTGTTTCCCCATCGTGGCGCTGCCTGTGCTTTTTCCAGGCTGCGGTACCGGCCTTTGCGATGACGATCTGGTTTGCATCGCCTGTGCGCAGCGACATCTCATAGCCGCGCAGAGTGACCTCGATCGGATCGCCGAAGGGCGCTATTTTTTTATGTATATCTCCGTCCCCGGTGTGACGCCCATATCTATCAGGCACCGCCTGACCGCGTCGTTTTCGTTGTCAACGGACAGAACTATACCGCTCTGTCCCGGCTTCAGTGAGGACAGGAGCAATTTTTCTTCCATAAAACCAACCTCCGCAGTATGCCGCCGGACATGATTATAGAAAAAAGCTTACTACCGCCGGGGCAGATTGTCAACAAGCAAACATACCCTGCAAATGTACTGTCGGGATTGTCAGAACTTTGACACGGAAATGTAGCAATTTTGCCCGTTTTTCACGGGTTTTGGCGGGTATAAATATAAAAAGTATCTACTATTTCTTAAAAGTATGTGATAAAATAGGGCGTCAAAACAGATTGATAAGCAATATTCTTTCGCTGCAAGGAGGCATATTATATGGAGACGGTCACCGTATACATTGACGGCAGACCCATCACGGCGCAGGAGGGAAGCTCCGTCCTGGAGGCCGCGCTTGCCGCCGACTGCTATATCCCTCATCTGTGCACTCATCCTGACCTGCCGGTTCAGGGCAACTGCAATCTCTGCGTTGTGGAGATAGAGGGCATCGAGGGGTCTGTCTGTGCCTGCGAGACGCCTGTGCGCGACGGCATGCGTGTGACGACGAAGAGCGAGAAGCTTTCGCACGAGCGCAGCGTAGCCATGGAGCTGATGCTCGCCGGGCATCCACACGACTGCACCGGCTGCAAGATGTATCTCAAGTGTGAATTGCAGGCGATGATGCAGTATCTCGGCACGGTGCATGCGCGCATGCGCAGCATCCACCGGGAGACCAACAACATAAACACGAATAACCCACTGATCGTCCGCGAGATGGAAAGGTGCATCCAGTGCGGGCGCTGTGTGCATGCCTGTGAGGAGATGCGTAAGGTCGGAGTGCTGCAATACAACAAGCTCGGAGGCGAGACCTATATCGGCACACAGGACGATATGCCCCTCGGCGAGGCCGGCTGCCGCTTCTGCGGAGCCTGCGTCGAGGTCTGCCCGACCGGTGCGCTCCAGGATGTGGAGGGTATATTCCGCGACGATCTGCCGCGGGAGCAGGCGCTTGTGCCATGCCAGGCTGAGTGTCCCGCGCATATCGACATTCCCGCCTATATCCGCGCCATACGCGAGGGCGACTGCGGCGCTGCCGTCGGGATAATCCGCGAGAAGGTGCCTTTCCCGCATGCACTGGGACTTGTCTGCAACAACCGCTGTGAGGACGGCTGCAAGCGCAAGGGCTTAAACGAGCCGCTGTCCATACGCGAGCTCAAACGCTACGCCGTCGAGCATGATGAGACGAGGCCCTGGGAGGAGAAGTACCTCAGGGTCCGGCCGCGCACAGGCAAAAAGGTCGCCATTATCGGCGGCGGGCCCTGCGGCATGACAGCGGCTTTCTATCTCAACAAGGCGGGCCATGACGTGACCGTGTTCGAGGCCAAGAAGATACCCGGCGGACACATGACCTCCGGCATGCCGGAGTACCGCATCCCCACGAAGGACGTTCTGGCCGAGATAGAGGTTATCGAGCGCAGCGGGGTCAAGGTAGTGTGCGGTACGAAGATCGAAAATGTGCCGGAGCTCCGGCGCGATTATGACGCGGTGCTCGTCGCCGTCGGCACCAGCGTGGGCAAAAAGCTTACATACCTGCCCGGCTCGGATTTCAAACAGGTCTATGCGGCGCTGGATATACTCCAGGCAAACCGCCTCGGCCTTCCGATCGACCTGGGCGAGACGGTCAATATAATTGGCGGAGGAAATGTCGCTTTCGACGTGGCCTGCACGCTCATACGCATGGGCAAAAAGGTCAATGTCGTCTGCCTTGAAAAAGACGCCTCCCAGGCCAGCCCTGAGGAGCGGGATCTCGGCCTTGAGGACGGCGTGGTGCTGCACGACAGTTGTTCCAACGAGGCCATACTCGGCACGCCGGAGCAGGTCACCGGTCTGCAGATACACAGGATAAGCTCCTTCTACTTCCATCCCGAGACCCGCGCGCTCGTGGAGGAGCCGGTGCCCGACAGCACGCAGGTCATCCCCTGCGACAGCATAGTCTTCGCCGCGGGCCAGGTCACGGGCCTGACCGGGGATTTCGGACTGGAGCTCAACCGTTTCGGCTATCCCATCGACCCGACGACGGGGCAGAGCGGATATAATACCTCGCTCGAGGGTGTTTTCGCCGCTGGCGACGTTATAACCGGAACCAAGTTCGTCATTGACGCGATTGCCGGCGGGCGCGAGGTCGCCTCCTTAATGGACAAGTATCTCGGCGGCGACGGCGATATCGACGAGACCCTCGTCGAGCGGCAGCGCGAGCCCGGTATCGGCCTGATGGAGGGCTTTGCCGGACTTGAACGCGAGGAGCCGGCCGTAAAGCCCGCCGAGCAGAGGCGCACAAACTTCCTGCCCATCTCAGACGGCCTGACATGCGAACAGGCGGTGTGTGAGTCCGGAAGATGCCTGCAATGCGACCTGCGCCGCGACATAACGAGAGTCCGCCTGTGGACGGAATATGCCGTTAAGTAAGGAGGAGACGAAAATGAATTGTGTGCACAACGCCAGACTTATCCCTTCCAGTGACGAGATAGCCGTCCTCGGTGAGGGCGTGTGCCCCGTCGACTGGGCAAAAAGGTGCATCGATCTCGCCCGGGCCGAAAACTGCGGCAAAAGTGTTATGTGCCGTGACGGGATGACGCAGCTTCAGGCAATAATAAACGATGTGGCGGTAGGGCGCGGCCAGGGCGAGGACCTAGAGTTGCTACGCGATATTGCAACGGTCATTTCAAATTCAAAGGGCTGTGAGCTGGCCGCTAAGGCGGCCGGAGACCTGCTATTCAGCCTCGAGCATTACGCGGATGAGTGGGAGGCCCACTGCCGCAGGAAACGCTGCTCTGCGCTCGTGTGCATGTATAACGTCTACATTGACCCTGCGCTGTGCCGTGGCTGCGGTGAATGTATAAAATCAGCGCCCGCGGGCGCGATAGCAGGAGGCGAGGGACTTATCAGCGTCGTGCGGGATGACTTCGCGCTCAGAAGCGAGGCGTTTTTCGCCGTCTGTCCTAACGGCGCTGTCAAAAAGTACGGCCTTGTAAAACCCCGCGTGCCTGAGGATCCCGTTGCCATAGGAAGCTTTTCTTCCGGCGGCGGCCGGCGCAGCCGCCGCCGCGGCTGAAACGGGAAAGCGCGCGGGCACAGATATATGAGAGGACTTGAATAAACCTATTTTATAAATGAAACAGGAGGGAAACCGCAATGAAAAACCTCGAAGCCGACATCGTCGTCGTAGCCGCCGGACTTTCCGGCCTGACCGCCGCGACGCAGGCCGCCGAGAAAGGCGCGCATGTCATCGTTTTTGAAAAAAGCTCCACCACCGGCGGCGCAGCCAACATGGGCATGGCCTTTTTCGCCGTCGAGTCGAAATACCAGCGCGACCAGATGGATACCTATACCAAAGACGACGCTTTCCGCTTCTTCATGGAGTACACGCATTGGAAGGCCGACGCGCAGATTGTCCGCCGCTGGTTCAACATGAGCGATGAAACCGTCGAGTGGGTCGAGAACTTCGGCGTTGAGTTCCTCGGGGCCTATAAGTACTTCCAGGACAGCCGCTGCACTCAGCACATGATAAAGATCCCCGGCGCGACCAAGCCCGCGGAGCGCCAGGCCAGCCGTATGGTCAAGCTGATGACGGACTATGCTACCGAGCTGGGCGTCGAGTTCCATTTCGACACCCCGGTTAAGAAGATACTGACCGGCGATAAGGGACAGGTCCTCGGCGTCATGGCGGTGGACGAGAATGGCGAGGAGATCGAGTGCCTTGCAGACGCGGTCATAGTCGGTACCGGAGGCATTGGCAACAACGTCAAGATGATAAAGGACGAGCTGGGCTTTGAATGGGGCAAGGATATGTTCACCTTCCGCATCCCCGGAATGGACGGCGACGGAATGAAGATGGTCTGGGAGATCGGCGGGCAGAAGATGCCGCTGAGCATGGAGGTCATCTACAACACCCCGGGCACGACGGACGTGTTCAAGACCCTGTCCGAAGTCATGCGTCAGCCCTCCTGCATCATGGTAAACCCCCATGGCGAGCGCATCGTCAACGAGCAGATACTCAACAACACCACCTTTACGGGCAACGCCATACTCCAGCAGACGGGTCACCGTGCCTATACCATTATCGGCAGCGACGGTATTGAGTATTTCCGCAGGCACGGACTCGACTATATAACCTATCACCACAACGTCAAGGATATGACAAACTGGGACAGCGAGAAGGAGGCGTACTTCTCCGGCGCGCAGGGCGACGTTGAAAGCTCTGTATTCGGCGCAGGCAACGGCGTTTCCTACCGCGACGAGTCGAGCGATGAGCCGCAGGAACAGAATTTCTACGAGTGCGACAGCCTCGAGCAGGTCGCGCAGGTCATCGGTGTGCCGTACGAGAAGCTCAAGGCGACCATCGACGAATATAACTCCTATGCCGGAGGTTACGATGCGAAATTCCTCAAGCCCTCGAAATGGCTGCGCCCGATCGCGGGCGACAGGTTCTATGTAGCGCGCCATTTCCCGTCCGGCTACGGCTCCCTGGGCGGCATCAAGGTCAACTACAAAATGCAGGCGCTCGACACGAAGGACGAGCCGATACCCGGCCTGTACGCCTGCGGCACTGACGCCGCAAACGTATTTGCCGGCGAATACTGCTTCTATCATCCCGGCTCCACAATGAGCTGGGCGCTCAATTCCGGCCGTATCGCGGCGATGGAGGCCTGGGACTATATCGAGTCGGATGATTTTGTTGTATAAAAATTTTCCCGACAGACCGGGAGGCGCGTAAAGCGCCTCCCGGTTTTTTATCAGGCTTTGGTTAAGACAAACCTTTTTGTGTGGTACAGGCACTTTTCTTTGTTTGAAAGAAAAGTATTTCCCCGAAGGGTAAGCATGCTGGTTGCTCAATCAGATTAAAACACTGAAAACCACAAGGTAAAAACAAAAAACTCAATCAAAAAGTGCCCCGTTCCTGTGACTGCTTATGGCTTAACAGGCGGGGC
>CAZSRK010000079.1:0-6699 GCA_964609305.1 uncultured Oscillospiraceae bacterium | reverse complement strand
AAAACCTTGTAAATACAGCATTTTTTAAGGAGATGTAAAGATATATGAAATTAGGGATCGTTGGACTGCCCAATGTCGGCAAGTCCACTCTTTTTAATGCGATAACGAATGCCGGAGCGGAGAGCGCCAATTACCCTTTCTGCACGATTGAGCCAAATGTCGGCATGGTCACGGTGCCGGATGAACGGCTGGACTATCTTGCGCAGATGTACTCGCCAAAAAAATACACCCCCGCGGTGATAGAATTCGTGGATATCGCGGGGCTTGTGCGCGGAGCGTCCCGGGGAGAGGGGCTGGGCAATAAGTTCCTGTCTAATATCCGCATGACGGACGCGATCGTACATGTCGTGCGCTGTTTTGACGACGAAAATATCGTACATGTCGAAAATGGCACTGACCCCGCGCGTGACATCGAAATCATCGACCTTGAGCTCATAATGGCGGATATGGAGATGGCAGACCGCCGCATCGAGAAAGCAAAGAAGGCCGCCAAGGGCGACAAAAAATATCTGCACGAGGCGGAGATTTTTGAAAGGCTCCGCGCGCACCTCGATGCGGGGAAGAGCGCGCGATCGTTCGAGTGCAGCGAAGACGACGCGGCGATCCTCTCTACAAGCGACCTGCTCACACTCAAGCCGGTCATCTATGCCGCGAACATGGATGAGGACGGGATCGTCGATTACGAAAACAACGATTATTACAGGGCGGTGTGCGATATCGCCGGGGCCGAGGGCGCGCAGGTCCTGCCCATCTGCGCCAAGCTTGAGCAGGAGATTGCCGAGCTGCCCGCTGAAGAGAAAGTCCTTTTTCTTGAGGAGATGGGCATGCGCGAATCGGGTCTTGACCGGCTTATCAAATGCTCGTACAGTATTCTTGGCCTGATCTCATTTCTGACCGGCGGCAGCGACGAGTGCCGCGCCTGGACCATAAAGAGGGGAACAAAGGCTCCTCAGGCGGCCGGTAAGATACATTCCGATTTCGAGCGCGGCTTTATCCGTGCCGAGATCGTCGCGTTCGAGGACCTGAAAGCCTGCGGTTCGATGGCCGCGGCCAGGGAGAAAGGTCTCGTCCGTTCTGAGGGCAAGGAATATGTGATGCAGGACGGCGACGTGACCCTCTTCCGTTTCAATGTCTGAGAGCGGTTCGCGGCTCGCCTCGCTCGATCTCTGGCGGAGCGTTTGCATAGCCGCGATGTGCGTCTACCATCTTATATATGACCTTGCCCTCTTTGGGCTGATACCCGCCGGGGCACCGGACAGCGCGGCCTGTGTCGTTCTGCGCAGCCTGACCGGTGCGGGGTTCATATTGCTTGCGGGCGTCTGCTGCCGTTTTTCCGGCAACAATATCCTCCGCGGGCTTACGGTGCTGGCCGCCGGTTTTTTGGTTATCGCCGCGTCCATATTGGTCAAAAATCCCGTGCAGTTCGGCATCCTGCAGCTTCTCGGACTGTGCATGATGTTCTACGGCCTTGCCGGGGAGCGCCTGGAGCGCCTGCCGAAGGCCGTGCTTCCATTGATCTGTGCCGTACTGTTTTTTCTGACACTATGGTGGACGAACTCGGTGACAGTTGACATAACATGGATTTTCTCGCTTGGGTTTGTAACGGAGGACTTCTATTCCTCAGACTATTACCCGCTTTTTCCCTGGGCTTTCCTGTTTCTGCTGGGGACATGGCTTGGAGGATTTCTTAAGGGCAAAAGAGGAAAGCTGTCCCTGCCCCGCGCGCTGACCTGGCCAGGGAGACACAGCCTTATTATCTACCTTGTACATCAGCCGGTTATCTATGGTGTGGTATATGTTATAAGCCGGTGGGTCGTTTGAACCTGCCTTCTATGGGAGGGCAGGTTTTTGAATAGGTTTCGACTTATTCCTTTTATATCGAAATTTTGATTATCAACAGGGCAAAACACCAAAAGGTGCCAGGAAAAACGTTCGCCGCAGGCACTTGACAAGCCAGTGTTTTGGTGATAGACTTCTCCCGTTAAAATGGCATTGACGGAGAAGAAACCGCACCGTCGCGGACAGAGAGGAGCGCGTCTTGCTGTAAGCGCTCTGCGCGCATCGGACGGCCGTACCACTCCCGAGCTGCCCGCGAAATAAGCGGGACGGGTCTCGCCCGTTACAGCGACACTGAGTTAAACTCAGGGTGGAACCGTGTATATCTGCACCCCTGACAGCGGTCAGGGGTGCTTTTTTATTCGAGAGGAGATACCATGGACGAGAAAAAATATACTTTTGAAAATCCGGAGTACAGGCAAACCTACTGGCACACCTGCTCCCATGTTCTGGCCCAAGCCATGAAGCGTCTGCATCCGGAGGTCAAGCTGGCCATCGGCCCGGCCATCGAAAATGGCTTTTACTATGACTTCGACACGCCCGAGCCATTTTCCGAAACTCAGCTTGCCGAGCTCGAGGCAGAGATGCGGAAAATCTGCAAGGAAAAGCTGAAACTCGAGCGATTTGAGCTGCCGCGCGACGAGGCGCTCGAGCTCATGAAGGACGAGCCATATAAGATAGAACTTATAAACGAGCTGCCCGGCGATGCCGTGATCAGCTTTTACCGGCAGGGAGAGTTCACCGACCTGTGTGCCGGCCCGCATCTTGATTCCACCGGCCGCATCAAGGGCAATGCCATAAAGCTCACCGCCTGCAACGCGGCGTACTGGCGCGGAGACTCCAGCCGTCAGACGCTTCAGCGCATCTACGGCATCGCCTTCCCGAAGAAGGACGAGCTGGACGCATATCTGGAGTCGGTCGAAGAGGCCAAGCGCCGCGACCACCGCAAGCTTGGCAGGGAGCTGGGCCTGTTCATGTTCGCCGAGGAGGGGCCGGGATTTCCTTTCTTCCTGCCCAAGGGCATGGTGCTCAAAAATACCCTGCTTGATTACTGGCGGCAGTGTCACAAGCGCTATGGCTATGTGGAGATATCCACGCCCATTATCCTCAATCAGGAGCTGTGGCACCGCAGCGGGCACTGGGACCATTATAAAGACAATATGTACACCACTGTCATCGACGGGGATGACTATGCCGTCAAACCCATGAACTGCCCTGGCGGCATGCTGGTATATAAGAGCGAACCGCACTCCTACCGGGATCTGCCCCTGCGCATGGCGGAGCTGGGCCTTGTCCACAGGCACGAGATGTCCGGAGCATTGCACGGTCTGTTCCGCGTTCGCTGTTTCACTCAGGACGATGCGCATATCTTTATGACCCCCGATCAGATGAAGGAAGAGATCAAAAACGTTGTACGGCTGTTCGACGAGATATACTCCACCTTCGGCCTGTCCTATCAGATCGAGCTGTCCACCATGCCTGAGGACCACATGGGAGATGAGGCGGACTGGAAGTTTGCCGAGGATACGCTTCAGGCGGCCATTACAGAGATGGGGAAGGACTTCGTGCTCAATCCCGGCGACGGCGCTTTCTATGGCCCCAAGCTGGACTTCCATCTCGCCGATTCCCTCGGCCGTACATGGCAGTGCGGCACAATACAGCTTGACTTCCAGATGCCGGAACGCTTCGAGCTCGAGTATGTGGGTGAGGACGGGGAGAAGCACCGTCCGGTCATGATACACCGCGCCCTGCTCGGATCCATCGAGCGGTTCATCGGCGTCATTACGGAGCATTACGCCGGTGCTTTCCCGCTCTGGCTCAGCCCTGTTCAGGTCAAGGTCATGCCGATAACAGACCGCGCCGCGGATTACGCAAAGAACGTGGCTGAAAAACTTGACGCGGTGGGCATACGTGTCGAGACCGATCTGCGCAACGAGAAGATCGGTTACAAGATCCGGGAAGCTCAGCTTCAGAAGATCCCGTATATGCTCGTTGTCGGTGATAAGGAGGCGCAGGCCGGAACCGTGTCCGTGCGCACGCGCGGCGGCGTCGACGAGGGCGCTATGCCGCTGGAGAGCTTTATCGAGCGTGCACTTGGAGAGATCAGTGCCAGATCCTGAGCGGCATATCCGCGATGGAAAAGCAATTATATTGTAATTGTCATTATTTCCAAAGCATAAGCTTCCCGCCATCTCCGTAAACTATGTGCAGAAACGCAAAAAGGAGTTTTCTGCATGAGGGACAAAAGAAAGCTGACGCTTGCGCTGGCTGTCATATTTGCCGTGAATATCGCTATCATAACGCTGGCGCAGACGACCTTCGCCGAGACATATAAACGCGGCTCCAGCGGCAGCGTTGTCAGTGAAATTCAGACCAAGCTCAAAAACTGGGGCTATTATTCCGGCTCGGTCGATGGCGTTTTCGGAAGCAAAACGGAGGAAGCCGTCAAGCTGTTTCAGAAGAAAAATGGCCTGACCGTTGACGGGAAGGTCGGCCCTGCGACATTGAAGGCGCTGGGCATCACCAGCTCGTCGACTCAGTCGAGCACTTCAAGTGACGAGTATCTGCTGGCGAGGCTGATCTCCGCCGAGGCAAGGGGCGAGCCCTACACCGGTCAGGTCGCCGTCGGCGCAGTCGTGCTCAACCGCGTGAAGCACCCGTCGTTCCCGAATACCATTTCCGGAGTTATCTACCAGTCGGGCGCTTTCACCTGCATGGTCGACGGACAGTTCAACCAGCCCATAGCCGACAGTGCGTACAGAGCCGCGCGCGACGCGCTCAACGGTGTTGACCCGTCGGGCGGCGCGATATATTATTTCAATCCGGCTACCGCTACAAGCTCATGGATATGGTCGCGGCCGCTGATAACCGTTATAGGAAAACACAGGTTCTGTTCATAATCTTTGCCGGACGCTCCCGGGTTTAAAACCGCTGGGGCGCCCGGCAAAATTTACATTGCAATTTCCATGATAAATGGTACAATGGTCATATAGACAGGTTAATATTCAAAAAAGTGGGAGGGTATCATATGTCGTTTTGCAAAAACTGCGGTGCGGCTATCCCCGAGGGCAATAAGTATTGCCCGGAATGTGGTCAGACGGTTGAAACGCCTGAACAGACAACGGAGCAGTCTGCCGCTTCCGGAACGCCGGGTAACGGTTCCGGATATGGGGCCCAGCCCGGAAATTTTGGCGGGCAGCCGGATTACCAGAGATATGAGCAGCAGTATAACCAGCAATATCAGCAGTACCAGAACTGCCAGCAAAGCCAGTATGGTCAACAGGGACAATACGGCCAGCCGGGACAGAATTATCAGCAGAACTATCAACAGAATCAGTATGGACAGTACCAGAATTACCAGCAGCCGCCGTATCAGCAGAGACCCGCGTCTCCGACGTCGATAGGCGCCGTCTATTCAAGGAGCTTCGCGCTCCTGGGCAAAAAACCGCTGCTCCTCTGGGGTCTGTCGCTTTTGAGCTCTCTTCTGACCGTCCTGGCAGCGATCTTCGGATTTATTCCCCTGTTTTCTCTGCCTATAATTTTCGTACTTGAGGTCGGTATGACTTCGGTTTATCTGGATGCCGTACGGGGTAAAGAGATCAACTCAGATCAACTCTTTAGCGGGTTTAAGCGGTTTTTCCGCACAGCCGGCGGCATGGGCTGGATGTACCTGTGGATTCTGATATGGAGCCTTATACCCATCGCAGGTATGGTTATGGGCGTCATAAAGTCCTATTCTTACCGGTTCGTCCCCTATATACTACTCAACGACCCGGATATCTCCGCGACGGAGGCCTTGCGCGTATCAATGCGCCTGACCAAGGGATACAGAGGCAGGATGTTCCTTGCAGACCTTATTATCGGGGCAGTGATTGTCGTTGCGCTCGTCATCTTCATCCTCATTGCCGGGGCGCTTCCCGTGCTTACGTTCCTGACAGTAATTGTATACCTCATTATAATAGCTTTCGGACCGCTGGTATTCGGCGTCATCTCCGCAACTTATTATGACGAGATTGAGAAAGAAAAACGTTAAAGAGGATACCAATATTTGAATTACGCCGGGTGCTAACAGGGCCCGGCGTTTTTCTTGCAAAACTGTGCCCACTAGGCTATAATTCTTTTAACTTTCCAAAGGAGGGATAAGATATCATGGCCTTTTGCGGGAAATGTGGTGCATATATCGCCGAGGGTTCAAATGTCTGTCCCGCGTGCGGTAAGCGCGTGGGCGAAACTACAAAAGAAAAGAAAGAATCTAAGAGCCAGAACGGTTCCGCATATCAGGAGCAGGGGCAGGAGAATGACGGAACTTACAGATATACATACAGATCAAAGGAGCAAGGCAATGCACATTGGAGCGGGAAGGAGCCTCCGGACTGGAAGCAAACTGGCCGAAAATATGCCAGAGCCGCCGGCAGCTTTGTCTCCGGTTCCATGAGCGGGCCCTTCCCGAAGATAGCCGCGCTTTCATATTTCTCCTTTCTGTTCCTGATACCCTATTTTCTCAGGAACGATTCAGAGTTTGCACGCTTTCACGCAAATCAGGGGCTTGTGCTTTTTCTGTTCAGCGCCGCAATAAATGTCGTCGGATTTGTTCCGCTGCTGGGCTGGCTGGTCAGTGCGGCGGGATGGGTGTTTACCATCGTGTGTATAGTCCTCGGCGTGAGCAATGTTCTCAACGGTCGATTCAGACGGCTCCCGATAATCGGCAATATTAAGCTTTTGAGATGAGTTATCAACAGCTTTTTCGACAGCCTGAGTATGGTAGATGTTGAAAAATCTGTGGGTTTAAAAAAGTACGGAACTTTTTGAAAAAAGTAGTTGACATAGGGAAGAATAAATGATATATTAGCTGAGCGCCCAAAG
>CAZSRK010000078.1:0-6720 GCA_964609305.1 uncultured Oscillospiraceae bacterium | reverse complement strand
TTTGAGACGGGATATGCGAGTATTATTGGTGTTGCGCTGGAAGTAAGGCATAGTTTGTGAAGGTTGTGCAGTTTATGGGATTATTTGACTTTCTAAAAAAGAAGAACAAGTTTCCCCCTGAGCGGACAGACATCATTGAAATTTATTCCGCAGAGCCGAGCCCGTTCATTAAAAAGCAACAGGCCATCTTGAACGATGAAACAAAAACATTGGATGAACGGAATGCCGCATATCTGGCTATCAGGGACGAAGAAGTTCGTCGGTTGAACGAAGCCTACGACTTCAATTCTATTGAGGGGATAAATAGTATTCCCGTTCCATGCAAAGAAGTCAGAGGAACAATATCAAACAAGCGCAAACAAATTCAAATAAATACACATCAAATTGCACAAACTTTCGTAAACCCGGTTGACATTCGGCCTCCAGAGGCATAATATAAAAGTACAACAAGGGTGACTTCGTCACCGTCCATTGTTGTGCCATGAACAGGCCCCTGGTATGTAAGCTCCCCATTGATGCGGGGTAAGCTGAAACCAGGGGCTTCATCATATTTCAGGGAGAGTTATCATGACAAAAACCGCTATACTTATTGATGGTGCATTTTACCGCAAGCGTTCGTTTTATCTCCGAGGCGAGAAAACCCCAAAATCCAGAGCCGATGAACTGTATGCGTACTGTATGACCCACATCAGGGACGAAAAGGCAGACCAATTCCACCATGAAGAACGGGAGCTTTACAGAATATTTTATTATGATTGTCCACCGTTGAAGAAAACTGTATATCACCCAGGATTGAAGCGAGGGGTTGACTTCGGCCATTCTGATACATACAGATGGGCCACTTCCTTTTTCGGGGAGTTGAAGAAGAAGCGTAAAATGGCTCTTAGGATGGGTACGTTAGCGGACTCAAATGCACACTATTCTTTGACCCCTCAAAGAGTCAAAGACTTAAGACTGCATCGACGCGGGTGAGCCTTTGTCCGTCGGCTTTGCCGTGCCCGCCTTTGGCGAGGCCCCTCCGGAGGGTATCCGTCCCAAACTGCCCCGTATGCCCGTGACCAATCCGGAGGACAGCGTTTTCCACTTTGCCTACCACCACAAGCTGGACTACAACAGGCATTATAGCGTGAATACTCTGATTCTTCTGTTTTTCGCCTTTTCCTTTGTGGGCTGGGCATGGGAGGTCTGCCTGCACATCGTCTCCAGCGGCATGTTTGTGAACCGGGGCACCATGCTGGGCCCATGGCTGCCCATCTACGGCTCCGGCGGCGTTCTGGTGCTGCTTCTGCTCCGGCGTCTGTTCAACCGGCCGGTAGCGACCTTTCTGGTGTCCATGGCACTTTGCTCCGTCATCGAATATTTCACTAGCTGGTATCTTGAGATGACAAAGGGAATCCGCTGGTGGGACTATACGGGTTATTTCATGAACCTGAACGGGCGCATCTGTCTTGAAGGGGCCGTAATCTTTGGTCTGGGCTGCTGTCTGGCGGTGTATGTGGCCGCGCCGGCTCTCGGCGGACTCATAGACCGGCTCTCCCCGGCAAAGCGCAACGCCCTGTGCGCTGTGCTTCTGGCCCTGTTTGCCGCGGATGCGGCTTACTCACACATCCATCCCAACTCCGGGGAGGATATCACTACTGACTGATCTAGGCATTTTACTGTTTATTGCGGCGTGACTTTAGAAAAGCATAGCCTTTACTAACATCGCCATGGGTGTTATACTGACCATAGCGTTTTTTGCTACTTGCGGAAAAACTATAAAAGAGAGGAAAAAGCCATGAAAAAACGTATTCTTTCCCTGCTTTTGTCTCTGGCCCTTTGTCTATCTCTGGCGGGTATTGCTCTGGCCGCGAATGAGCGCGAGCCCAACAGCAGCGCTGAAACCGCCACGGCCATCGGCGTAAACGAGACGATCAACGGTGCCTTTGCCCACAGCGGGAACAATGGAGACACGGACTGGTATACCTTTACCATCTCTTCCTCCGGCGGCGTGACGTTCAGCTTTGAGACGGCAGCAAAATCCAGCTTTTCCGCCACTGTCTACTATATCGATGGGAGCGGTGAGCTGACCATGTTCTATGCCGAGGATTTTGCCGGGCTGTCCAATCCGGTTGGCCCGACGGCCTCTCATTCGTCTTACACACTCTATATGGCAGCCGGCACCTATTACCTGCGGCTATACGCCTCCCGGTACAATGACGGGGAATACAGCTTTCAGGTAGGCTTCACGTCCCGAAGCAGCGGTCCCCTTGAGTATGAGCCCAATGCCAGCAGTCAGACCGCCAGCTCCATCAACGTAAACCAGACGGTGGCCGGAAGTTTTATCCACCGGGGAAACAACGGTGACACGGACTGGTATCGCTTTACCACAACTTCGCCCGGCGCGGTAAATTTTGCATTTGAAATGCCTGCCAGCATCGATTTTACCGCCTATCTCTATTGCGTCGACGAGAGCGGTGATCTGGACATGTTCTACAGCGGGGACTTTGATGGGCTGTCCAACCCGGTGACCACTACCACCACACACACGCCTTATACCCTTTATCTGGACGCGGGTACATATTACCTGAATCTTTACGCCTCCAAGTACAATGACGGCAACTACAGCTTCCGCGTGGGCTTTACGCCCCGGAGTGACGGCACGCTGGAGTATGAGCCCAATGCCAGCAGCCAGACCGCCAGCCCCATCAGTCTGAATCAGGCGGTGGCTAGCAGCTTTATCCACCGTGGAAACAATGGGGATACGGACTGGTACCGCCTTACTCTTCCCAGGGCAGGCAGCCTGTCCCTGTCCCTTCAGACCCCTGCGAACATGGCGTTTACTGTAAATATATACTCTGTTGACGGGCAGGGCGATCTTGATTCCGTTTACTATGAATCTGTCTCCTCCGTCTCCAACTCTGCGCAGACGACCAAGACCACCGTCACCGATTATCTCTATCTTGCGGCGGGGACCTACTATGTCCGCCTGTACGCCTCGAAGTATAACGACGGGGAATACAGTTTCCGGGCCTATACCGACAGCGTCTCCATGCCCTCGGCCTGGGCACAGGAGCAGGTGGCGGCCGCCATCAGCGCCGGTCTGGTGCCGGAGAACCTCCAGAGCGGTTACACCATCCCCGTTACCCGTGGAGATGTCGTGGAGGTATTCATCCGGCTCATTGAGTCCTGCGCCGGAAAAAGCATCGAGGCTGTCATGGCCGATGAGGGAGTGTCCATAGACTACGGTGCCTTTACTGACACCAGGGACGAGGCGGTTTTGGCTGCCCACGCACTGGGCATAATCAACGGCGTGGGTAATGGCCGGTTCGATCCCGACGGGACCCTGACCCGCTCCCAGATCGCAGCCATCCTGAACCGTATTGCCAGACTCATGGGAGTGCGCACCAGCGGTTACAGTCACAGCTTTACGGATGTATCCGGACACTGGGTAAACAGCGAGCTGGGCTGGCCTGTACATGCAGGGATTATTCAGGGTGTTGGGAACAACCGCTTTGACCCCGACGGAGACCTGACAACAGAACAGGCCATCGTCATCGCTTACAGAGCCTTGGAAGCATTGACCTGACTACTATCTGCCTCAGAGCAGCGATAACGGGCTGCTCTGAGGCATTTTTTCTAAGGACGAATTATGATTTTTCCCGATTGGGTGAAAAAACCTTGACAAGTCTAGGGTACAGTTGTACACTGTACTCAGGCAACAATTGTTCCCTTACTTGAGGAGGTGTTCTACATCATGCTTGAATCCAAAATAACTGAGACTGAACTGGAGATAATGCGCGTACTTTGGGACGCGGGAGAGCCGCTTACCGTAACGGCGATTAAAAGCGGAGCCTCCTGCCGGTTTGCAATGAGCGCGGACACTGTCAAGACCCTGCTGCGCAGGCTCTGCAAAAAAGGAGCTGTCCGCCAGGAAAAGCGGGAGGTTTACTATTACTCCCCCGTCGTGTCCGCAGAAGATTACGGGAAATACAGCACTCAGCGCATCATCGACAAGCTCTATTCGGGCAGCGCGCAGGGGCTGGTCGCAGCCCTGGTACGTAACCGGCAGCTTCGTCCGGAGGATATTGATGAGCTGCGCGCCATGTTCGATGCCGGAGGTGAGTCTTAAGATGCTCCAAACGCTGACCACGATACTCAGCCTGTCTGTTCTGGGCACTGTTCTGGCCGGCATCATACTTTTACTCAGTGCGTGCTTTCGCCGCTGCGTCAGCAGGACGGTGCTGTACTACATCTGGCTTCTCGCGCTGCTTCGGCTGTGCGTGCCGCTCGGGGTGGAGCTTCCGGTACTGCCTGCGTCGTGGCTGACGCAGGCGTCCGTACAGTCCGGCGGGGACACGTACCTTGCGGACACCCGGGATTTTCAGGAGCTTGAGAATAACGCCGGAGCGATAACGCCGGCGGAGAATGCCGTGACACAGCCTGAAGCGATTTCGGATAACGCCGGCTCTTTTAGTACAGACGAGTTTTTCCGCTCTCCCACCATGTGGTTCTGTGTCTGGCTCGCAGGTGTGTCCGTGTCACTTGTCTGGCAGGCGGGCAGCTGCATCCGCCTTGCCCGCATCCTGCGCCGGACGGGTGAGCTGCCCGCGCAGGCCGACCTTGCCCTGTTTTCCGGCCTTGCCGGGAACCGGCGGGTACGGCTGATGTACAGCGGCTATATCCCGACGCCCATGCTCGTCGGGCTTTTCAGGCCCGTTATATATATTCCCTCCCGCGACTATGTAAAAAGCGGCAGGGACGGCGAGCTGCAAGACATTCTGTTGCACGAGCTGACACATTACCGCCGGCGGGATCTGCTGTACAAATGGTTCACGATGGCCGTGACCTGCCTGCACTGGTTCAACCCGTTCATGCCGTTTCTGCGCCGACAGATAAACCGTGCCTGCGAGCTGAGCTGTGACGAGGCGGTTATACGACGTCTCACGCCGGAGCAGAGACGCCACTACGGACAGACACTGCTTGACCTGTCTGAACATGTCAGCTGCGATACACCGCGCGCGGCGGCGACGATGCTTCAGGAGAAGGAACAGCTACGTGAGAGGCTCGTGTCCATACTGAATTACCGCAAAGCCGGACGGGCCGCCGTGGCCGTGTCACTGCTCCTTGTCCTGACCCTGACCGGCTGTGCTCTCGTCTCCGGCGTCGATTCCGGTTCTTCCTCGAGCGCCGTCCGCGCACCCGAGGAAACCGCTGCATCCATCCCGGCGGATATCACGCAGGGGCCTTCTCAGGATGATCTGGCCGAAGATCTCTCAACCACAGCTCTGCCCGTGGACGCCATAGCCTATGCTCCGGAACAGGTATACGGCCTTGTTTCCGCGCAGTTTCACTTGGGCTCCGACATTTACACCGTCACTGACGGCGACTCGCTGCTGTTGCTTGAGAACATGTTCTCTTCCGCCGAAACACTGCCGGGAGGCGCGAAGTGCCCTTTCTCTTCCACGCTGTATCTGACGCGGGAGGACGGGGTATCTGTGAGCTTTCAGCCTGCGGAGGACAGCTGCGCCACACTGCTGTCCGACGGCGTGTATTACCGGTACAATCAGGATGACAACTCCGCCTTATGGGAGCTGTTCGGCATTGAACAGTATCACACCGAGTATGAATACGACGAAGAAGGCCGCGTCATCCGACAGACGGACTATTCCTGGCAGAGCCCGACATCCATATACGATTACAGCTATGACAGCGCGGGCAATCTGATAAAAGAGGTCTACTCCAGCGGCGACGGCTCGTTGGTCCGTGAGACTGAGTATACCTACGACACTGCCGGGAACCTCATGCACGAGTTGAGTCATACAAACGGCGAGATGCAGTACGAGATAGCCTACACATATGACGCAAACGGCCGGCTCCTGACCAGCACAGCGCTCGACGCAAACGGAGCTCTCCGCCGCGCCGTTGAGCACACCTACGGTGAGGACGGTCGGCTCGAACGCACGGAGCATATCAGCGGCGACGGCGGTAGATATGCCGAGCTGTACGAGTGGCAGGATGAGTAAAACTACACCGTGTATACCTATGAGGATGACCAACTTCAATACAGCCACATTTATCTCACCGACAGCCGTGGCAATATACTGCGCGATACGATGTGCATGTCCGACGGCTCAGTCGAAGCGATCTGGGAATACATCTACGACGGTTCGGGAGAACTGACCGGTACCTCCCAGTACACCGGCAACGGCGAGCTGGTCGACAGTTGGTGAGGCAGAGCATGCAAAAAATGTCACAGCATCAACAGGAGGTCAAAGCCTATGTACAGCGACGATGTACTGATGTTTTTCAGCGGACACCCCGCGGCACTGCCACTTTGCGGGGCGTTCGTTGATAAGCTGTCGCGGTCATGCAAAAATTATGACACCCGAGTACAGAAGACACAGATCAGTTTTTCCAACCGCCATGTGTTCGCCTGCATTTCCTTTGCCCGAGTCAGGAAAAAAGCGGAGCTTCCGGACCCATACATCGTAGTAACTCTTGGGCTCCCTACACCCCTTGACTCTGAACGGATCGCCGTCAAAACGGAGGCTTATCCCGGCAGATGGACACATCACATTGTGATAGGCTCCAAAGACGAGCTTGACGATGTTCTGATGAAGTGGACAAGAGCGGCCTATGATTTTTCAATGCAAAAATAAAAATTTACGGCGTCTCCTAAGAAGGGAGACGCCATTTTTATATTTATTCCACTAAAATAGTGATGAATTTTTATTTTAC
>CAZSRK010000077.1:1189-7347 GCA_964609305.1 uncultured Oscillospiraceae bacterium | reverse complement strand
TTATATGCGCGCATTCAGCGCGAAGCTGCACGCCTGCAAATGTGTGGATCGCATTATCTATACATCCGTGGCAGGGGTAGAAGCAGCCAAGCATCTGGCTGTTCGCCGCATTTACGATCGCATCGCATTCCAAAGTGGTGATATCGCCTTTCCATATATAAATGTCCTCCTGTACAGGAACCAGATCGTCAAGCCGGGTGACTCCCTTTCGTCTCGTCTCCTCCTGCAGATATGCATCCTGTATCGCGATAAATTCATCGGTCACCGGCTCCGGCATTCTAACATTAAGCAGTGCGCGAAGCAGACTTTTCTGTTTCTCCTCATCTCCCGGAATTTCCATACCCGCATACTCCGGCCTCTCCCGGAGCAGCCAGCCAATCAGCCAGAGGCGTCTTTCTCTCTGTGTCATGCTCATGCCTCCCGGATAACTGCATTATGCGGGCAGATAGTCATGCAGTTACCGCAGCGCAGACAGTGCTCCTGCCGTATAGCCGCCGGAATTGCGGCATAGTCTATGCAGCCCTGTGGACAGACAGCTTCGCATGCGCGGCAGCCAGTACAGGCGTCTGTAATAAAATATCCCTCTTTTTTCTCCTGCGTCCCGCCAAAGGTAAAGCTTGCACGCTCTATCGGCCTTTTTGACAGGTCGAACCATTCAACGCTGCCCTGATAGAGCTGGAAAACCGTCAGCGCCTGACGGGACGTATCGGTCGGGTATATCTCATTCATATAGGGGTTCTTTACAAACAGTCTGGACAGCGGTCCACTGCCCAGCTCACGGACTTTGCCGCGAACGGACACGGATACGCACGACATCGTATCTTCGCCTTTGATCCCGGTCAGAGCCATATAACCGCTGCACTTCAGCCGGTCATAAAAGCCCTTCCCCTTCGCCGTGAGGAAATACAGGCCGTTTTCGTCCGCGTCCATCATATCGATCGCGCATGTGACGGGCAGCCCGTCTGCATCCATGGTCGCGGCGACCGTCGTGTGGATTTCCTTTTGTGAATACCTCAAAATCTCTGTCGCTGTCATTTTTGCGCCTCCTGCTCCTTTCATCTGAGAGTATGGTACCACGAAAAGCCCCGCGTATAAAGTCCTGCGGGGCTTTTCATGGGTATATGGCTCAGAACTTTCCGTTGTTATTCTGCCAGGTGGATCTATCAGCTATGGTCTCCATCACATCCCAGTGCTCAGCTATCTTCCCGTTTTCTACACGCCACAGGTCATAGTAGCTTGTTGGAGCGCCGCCGAAGGTTCCCTCGCTGACGGCAAGCACATAGTTGCCCTGTGCAAGCACCTGGTGGACTGTGGTATAAATCATCTGGATACCCTGCTCCGCAAGAGCAGCCAGCGCCGCGCCGAGTCCTGACAGTCCGTCGGCAATGCCTGTATTATGCTGGATATAGGTGTCGCCGTCAAAATAGTCCTGCGTTTTTTCAGGATGGTTGCCCTGCATCACATCATACAGGAAATCCTTTACTGTCTGTCGGTTTTCCTCTGTCTTGTCAAGATCCCTGATTTCCATACTTCCGTCTGTCTGGGTCCTGCCGGAGGGGTTCAGCGCCGCGACGGCGGTGAGGTTATCCCAGTGCTCGGCTATCTTCCCGTTTTCGTCGAAGCGGAAGATATCGAACGCAACCTGCTCCCCGGCTCCCGCAAAATTGTATACAGTCTGCAGGAACACCTTATCTCCGTCCTCAAAAGCCCGGACGTTATTGACCGTCGTCTTAACCGGCGCGGAGGCAAGATACTCCACTGAGCCTACAAAGGCGTCACGTCTGGTGCCATAGGCCAGGTTATGCTGGATATAGCCTTCCGCAAGCAGCCCGGCCGCCTTTTCCCTGTCTCCGCTGGCGAATGTGTTTATAAGTTCAAGTGCTTTCTGTATGTTGGTCATTGTTTTTTCCTCCCTGATATCCTTGTGGTTTCCGCCAAATATCTGCTTAAAAATGCCCATTTTGGAGTTCTCCTTCTGTTTATCCATCAGCCCCTGAGCGGCCGCTCTTCGTGGCTTCTGACTATAATATACGAGCTTTGGTTTCTGCTGTAAAGTAAGCACTTTATTGTGTCGTAGTTACTCAAACGATACTATTAGGTGGTTACCCGGAGGAAACAAATATGGACTTTCAGGCGTTTCAGCCGATGAAGTTCTTTAATAATTTTTTTGCTATTTACCTCTTTATCTCTGTTTGTGACATTGACTATAATCTGTCTGTATAGTAAAATCGAGCATATAATTTCAAATCGAAACTAATGGCGGAGGAGATACATATGGCCAATCAGAAAACATTAAAGGAACTGCCAGCCTGTCCCGTTGAGACTACCCTGACCCTGATCGGGGACAAATGGAAGGTCCTGATCCTGCGCGACCTGCTCCCTGGCACCAAACGCTTTGGCGAGCTGAAAAAGTCCATAGGCAGCGTGTCCCAAAAGGTGCTTACGGCGCAGCTTCGCGCAATGGAGGAAAACGGTCTGATAAACCGCAAGGTATATGCAGAGGTACCTCCAAGAGTGGAGTATTCCCTGACAGAGCTTGGAAGGAGCCTGCAACCCATACTGGACGCCATGCGGGACTGGGGAGAGGGCTATAAGGCTTCTATAACTTGATTTATAGTTTTAAATAAATAGTGACAGAGGGTATCGCTTGACACGATACCCTCTGTCTACATACATGAAAAAATTATATTCGATCATATTGCCGTCCTGCTGTCACTATGGCAAGGGCTATGTCAGATGACTTTGCATGCTTCCGGTTTAGGCGTTGCTTGGCAGATCCCGACTGCTTTCCGCTCTGCCGGAGGTTTGGCTCAGTTCTTTATATGTGCGCACTATCAGTATCACCGCTATAACAAATGTCAGAACATCCGATACGGGCATTGAATACAGCACGCCGTCCAGCCCGAAGAAAATGGGAAGCAGCAGCGCCAGGCCAACTCCGAAAACTATCTCCCGGACCATGGAAAGCATCGTGGACATTGCCGCCTTGCCGAGCGCCTGCAGGAAGATAAAGCAGGCCTTGTTTACACAGGCAAAAATCATCATGCACAGATACACACGGAATGACCTGACCGCAAAGTCTGTGTAATAGGTACTCTCGTTTGCTGCGCCGAAAATCGCGATAAGCTGCTGCGGGAAGAATTCAACTATCACCATCGCAATTGCGCCGACGACGGCTTCTGCAAGCAGCAGTTTGCTAAACAGATTTTTAACCCGCTGATTGAGCCCTGCCCCCATATTATACCCTGCGATCGGGATACAGCCGGCCGCCATACCAACTGCTATGGAAATAACTATCTGGAAAAACTTCATGACGATGCCCACGACCGCCATGGGTATTTGCGCATATTGTTCCTGTCCAAAGATTGCATCCCGGGCGCCATATTTGAGTATCATATTATTTATTGCCGCCATGGCAGCCACCAGTGAAATCTGAGAAAGGAAGCTGGTGATACCCAGCACAACGGTCCTGCTGGAAACAGCCCTGTCGAGCTTATAATCCGACCGGGCCGGCTTTATAAGCTTCATATTCAGCAGATACCAGATTGACAGGATGGCAGTTACGACCTGGCCTATCACTGTCGCAACCGCAGCACCCATCATTCCCCATTTGAACAGAAAAATAAATATGGGGTCCAGTATCACATTAAGGATAGCCCCGACCAAAGTCGAGACCATAGCAAATTTAGGGCTTCCGTCGGCACGAATGATGGGGTTCATCGCCTGGCCGAACATATAAAACGGTATACCAAGAGTAATATAAAAGAAGTACTCTTTCGAGTATTGAAAGGTCTCTGCGTTGACTGTTCCGCCGAACATGGTTATGATCGGTTCCAGAAATATCAGATAAATCGCGCACAGGACGATCCCGCTGGCAACTGTCAGAACAACCGCGTTGCCAACGCTTTTCTTCGCGTTTTTTGGTTCATTCATGCCGAGGCTCAGGCTGACAAATGCACAGCAGCCGTCGCCAATCATAACAGCTATCGCCAGCGCGATAACCGTAAGGGGGAAAACGACGGTGTTGGCCGCATTACCGAATGACCCAAGGTAGTCTGCATTGGCGATGAAAATCTGATCCACTATATTATACAGCGCGCCGACCAAAAGAGAAATAATGCAGGGGACGGCATATTTGCCCATCAGTTTCCCGATTCGCTCCGTCCCCAAAAAACCGTTCATACTCGTCTCCATTTAATTTCTCCTTTCAAAAAAATAAGCGTGCAGCCCTGACGGTTGCTGGATTTACGCCGTCCTGGCCACACGCTCTTTGTTTTCAGTCCAGATAATCCCCGACAGGGCTGGAGTTATATTGCTTTTTTATTTTAATTATGATGGACCCATCCGGCTGGGTCGTCTGTTCTACGATCTTATACTTTGTTCGATTACGCTCCAGATTTGACTTGTACTGCTCGACTTCCTGTTCAACCTGTTTTACCGCCCAGTCGTCAGCCATGTCTTCTTTCAGCATAAAATGAAGAGTCTGGCAAATACAGGCTGCCTTCACTCGTTTCATACCGTCTGTCCGTCTCCTGTTCATAAATTATAAACGTGTAGCAAACAACTGGATTTACGCTGTTCGCTACACGTTTTCTATATAATGATATCGGATTCGGCGTATTATTTCAAAGGGAATTTTACACAAAAAACATGTGAATATTCATAGGAAATTATCCTCATGGCCCTGTTACAATTCCAGAGCATCCGCTTCCACCCATGTTTTACGCAATAGCTCTGCCGAGTTCGTAGGCCTGTTCGAGCTCAGCCTTTCCTTTGATGTCACCCACATCTCCGTTGCCGCCGGCAAGCACATGGCCAAGGTTTCTCCACCTAAGATGATCCATGAGATGGTCAAAGTAGGCGGCAACGTCATCAAAGTCGGTCCCTTCCGCCGCCATCAAAAGCGCGCAGGCCCTGTCATGTCCTCTGAGCAGATTGCCATCGCCCTCCTCAAGAGCAAACAGGCGGTCGATCGCCGTTCTGATCTGTCCACTCATATTCCAGTAATACAGCGGCGTGGCAAACACGATCATATCGCATTGTTTCACTGCCGGGTAGATTTCGGCCATATCGTCTTTTTGCACGCAGGGGCATTCCCGGCTACTGTGTCCGCCGAAGCAGCCTTTGCAGCCGTGAATATCCATACCGTCAAGGAAAAATTCCGTTACGGTATTTCCGACGCTCTCAGCCCCTTTCGTAAACGACCTTACAAGCGCCGATGTGTTCCCGTTTTTCCGGGGACTTCCGTTTAATATGACGATTCTCTTACTCACAAAACACCCTCCGTTCCTTTCATATCCTGTCAGCAAGTTCAGCCGCCTGACGGCAGCCGTCGGTCTTGTCTATATCGCCGGCATTCAAAACTCCCGGGACCAGGACTTCGCCCACCATCTTCCATTTCAGCAGAGCGGCGGAGCGTTCCACAGGAATACGTACACCATCCAGCACGGACATATCGTCTTCTTCACAACAGGTAATCAGGCCGCACTCTTTTCCGGCAACATCCTTTCCTGCCACGCAAAATGAATACAGTTTGTCGATGACAGCTTTGATTTGCGACGGGATGGAATACCAGTATACCGGCATGGTAAATACAACAGCGTCTGCCTCAAGTACAGCAGGGGCGATGATATTGAAATCATCGTCAAAAGAGCAGGCTTTACCTGTCTTATAGCAGGTCTCGCAGGCACGGCAGCCGCCGAGCTGCATCATGGCCGCATCAAATCTGGTCACAATGTGCCCCTTGCCCTGCGCTGCTTTGATGAATGCGTCTGTCATGGCAAAGCTGTTTCCGTTTCTCCTTGGACTTCCCGTAATGACCGCAATCTTTTTACTCATATTGCATCCTCCTGTTTCATTTCGTTGACATTTCCCTTATCTGATACTATAATCATAGCGAGAATAAATTAAAAAGCAAGTACGCACGTTAAAGTGCGATACTTACTTTTAGGAGAGTGTAAAAATGAGCGAACGATGCATATCAAACGAGTGTCTGGGCAACACCGGTTTCAGCTATACCCTATCGCTGATCAATGGGAAATATAAGATGACCATACTTTACACTCTGATGGAGTTCGGCGTTGTCCGCTTCAACGAGATGAAAAAGTACATCGGTGGGATATCGTACAAAACGCTCAGTTCTACATTGAAGGAGCTGG
>CAZSRK010000077.1:0-1089 GCA_964609305.1 uncultured Oscillospiraceae bacterium | reverse complement strand
GCAGAAATCCTTGGTGCCGCCGCGCTGAATTTGCAGAAAGCCGGTGCCGACCTTATTGTGATATGCACCAATACTATGCATAAAGTTGCTCCGCAAATCCAAGAAAAAATCACTGTTCCAATTATCCATATTGCTGACGCCACGGCAGATACTTTACTCAATGCCGGTATTAATAAGGCAGCTTTGCTTGGAACGAAATATACCATGACACAGGATTTTTATGTGGAATCATATTGTCCGATTCCAGAAAAGAATTTGTTGATATAATCGAGGAGCTAAAATCAAGGGGAGCTCAAGCTGTGATTCTTGGATGTACCGAAATTGGATTGCTGATCCATCAAGAAGATTCCCCGCTTCCCATGTTTGATACAACCCAAATCCATGCTATAAAGGCAGCTTTAACAGCGCTCTGCTGAAAACTTTTCGAGGAGATAATGTCAGGTGACATATCAAAAATAAGCGGAGGTACTTATGCAGCTAAAAACAGACAGGTTATACATTCGGAACCTTTGTGAAAACGACTGGCCCGAAATGAAAAAAATATGGCTCGACTTTAATCATTCCGAGTATGCAGTTTATGATATGCCGTTGCCAACAGAGGACGCGGAGGTAAGGGCCTTGACAAAACGGTTTGCGGACAGCAATCTGTTTTTTGCAGTATTTTTTTCCGATAAAATGATCGGCTATATGGGTTTTCATAAAGTCGAAGATAAATTCGATTTAGGGTACTGTTTTCACTCGGCATATCACCATAACGGTTATGCATATGAAAGTGCAAAAGCATTAATTGAATATTTCATTAAAGAATACAATGCAACAGGTTTTACAGCGGGAACGGCGATGGATAATCAGCCTTCCTGTGAGCTTCTGAAAAAACTGGGGTTTCTCTGTACTTCAATCGAGACAATGTCATTCGACGGCGAGTTCTACTTCCAGGGAGGCAATTTCACTTTAGACATAAAATAAAAATGGGATTCATGCATAACGGCCGGACGATACGCAGATCGTCCGGCCGTTCCCATTTCCCGGTATTACTCACATGTCACTGTCTTCCGTATGTCCCTTCACGGTCGGTCATGCAGGAGACAG
>CAZSRK010000076.1:0-7456 GCA_964609305.1 uncultured Oscillospiraceae bacterium | reverse complement strand
TTTTATTTTTTTGGCGTTCCGTCGGGATTGAACAGAGGCAGAGGCGCAAGACAGATGATGTCGTCACGGGATATTGCGTCTCCCTCGGCGAGTATGGCCATCCTGCCGGCAATGATGCCGCCGGCCTTGGTCACGAGGGCTTCCATCGCGTGCAGGGATTCGCCCGTGGAGATGACGTCGTCGATGATGAGTATCCTTTTGCCCTTCATAAGCTCTGCATCCGCGGTGTCGATGACGAGCTTCTGCATACTCATCGTAGTGATGGAGCGCACGTCGACCTCGCAAACCCCGGTCATGTAAGCCTTGGCGCCCTTTCTGGCGAGAAAGTACTTCTCCGCGCCGCTCTGCCGGGCCATTTCATAGAGCAGGGGGATGGCCTTGGCCTCGGGCGCAATGAGATAGTCATAGTCGGGTGCACGCTTGAGCAGCTCTGTCGCGCAGTGAACGGTGAGCTCGACATCGCCGAAGATGACGAAAGCTCCGATGTATGTATCGTCGGAGATTTTGCACAGCGGGAGCGTGCGCTTTAAACCGGCGATATCCATCTCATAGGTAAGCATTGTTGTTCCTCCTAAAAAATTACGGTGATCGGTTGCATTGACCTTTTAATTATACAGTATATCGGGAAAAACGCAAGCATTAACTTGTTGCGCTGCCCGGCGCTCCCCGTCTCAAACGACGGGAAGCCCGGTCAGGTGACGGCGCAGCATGTCAAGCGCGTGGTTGCACGCGAGGATGCGGCAGCGGTCGCGCGTTATCATGCGCCCGAGTGCGAGCTCGCGCGTATATACCCTGTCCTGCGCCGCGAGGGAGACGAATACCGTGCCCACATCGTGCACACCGTCGGTGTCCGGACCGGCTACGCCGGTTATGCCGACGCCCAGGTCAGCGCTGAGCTTTGCGCGCACGTTCCCGGCGAGCGCCTGCGCAACCGGCCGGCTTACAGCGGTGTTTTCCGCGATCATCTGTTCCGGTACGCCGAGCAGGACGGTCTTAGCCTCGTCTGTATAAACTGTCACACCGCCGCGGAACACCTCCGACACGCCGGGCATGTCGGTCATGCGTTTTGCAAAAAGGCCGCCGGTGCAGCTTTCGGCCGCCGCAAGGGTCAGGCCCTGCTCCCGCAGCAGCGAAAAGACCGTTTCCTCCAGGCTTTCAACGTCCTGACCGTATATGATGTCGCCGAGCGTCTCCCGCACCCGCTCTATGACGGGCTTCATCATCTCCTCGGCCTGTTCCCGGCTGTCTGCCTTTGCCGTGACGCGCAGCATGACCTCCCCCTCCTTGGCGTAGGGTGCCAGAGTCGGGTTGTGCAGTCCGTTCATCATATCGCGCAGCTTCGCCTCGACCGCGCTCTCACCCTGGCCGAAAATGCGCAGGTTGTGGGATACAATCAGCCCGTCCGACAGCGAACTCAGATACGGCACCGCGCAATTGCGGAACATCTCTCCGCATTCGTGCGGGGGGCCGGGCAGCATGATGACGTGCACGCCGTCCTTTTCAAAGGCACAGCCCGGTGCAGTGCCCCAGCCGTTTTTAAACACGGTGCAGCCCACGGGCAGCATCGCCTGGCTGAGGTTGTTTTCGGTCATTTTTCCGCCGCTGCGCTTTTCAAAATAGGCACGGATGTTTTCCGCCGAGGGCTCATCGAAATACAGTTCCAGCCCGAAGGCGGATGCAAGGGTCTGCTTTGTCAGATCGTCACAGGTCGGGCCCAGCCCGCCGGTGGTTATTATGAGATCGGCACGTTCCCTCGCGATGGCGACGGCCGCGTCAAGCCGCTCGGGATTGTCGCCGACGACGGTGTGCCAGAACACGTTTATGCCCAGCTCCGAGAGCATGACGGAGATGTCGCGGGCGTCCGTGTTGACTATATTGCCGAGCAGAAGCTCGGTGCCAACGGAAAGTATTTCAGCGTTCATATCAAAACTCCATTTTTCAGATATCCAGACGTATGCGCTCTATGCCGTCGAAAGCCTCCTGTACCAGCGCAGCGACATCCAGCGCCGCCTCGGCCTGCTCGACCTCGTCCAGATGCGGTTTGGTCTTGGGATGGCGCGGGGTGAATACCGTGCAGCAATCCTCATACGGCAGGATAGAGGTTTCAAAGGTTCCTATCCTGCGCGCCAGGCTGACAATCTCGGACTTGTCAAATCCGATGAGCGGGCGCAGCACGGGAAGCGAGACGCATTCTTCGGTGACGGCCATGGCCTCCATTGTCTGGCTGGCGACCTGGCCAAGGTTCTCGCCGGTGACCAGCGCCCTGGCGTCGTTTGAAAGAGCTATCCGCTCTGCGATGCGCATCATGAAGCGGCGCATGATGATCGTGAACAGCTCCTCAGGACAGTTTTTGCGAATCTCCTCCTGGATATGCGTGAAGGGTACGATTTCAAGCGTCATCCGTCCGCACCAGGCCGTGAGTTCACGGGCAAGCTCGATGACCTTTTCCTTCGCCTGCTCCGAAGTGTAGGGGAAGGAGAAAAAATGCACGGGTATCATGTGCACACCGCGTTTTGCGATCATATATGTCGAAACCGGACTGTCTATGCCGCCGGAGAGCAGCGTGACGGCCGAACCGTTGCTGCCGACGGGCATACCGCCCGCGCCCGGGAACGGGTTTGCATGTACATAGGCCGCGCTGTCGCGTATCTCGACGTAAACGGTCAGCTCCGGCTCGTGTACGTCGACTCGCGTCTCGGGGAAAGCGTCGGCCAGCTCGCCGCCGACAGCCTGGGATATCTGTATTGAGGTCATCGGAAAGCTCTTGTCAGAGCGCTTGGATTCGACCTTGAAGCTGTTCGCGGAGCGTATCCTGTCGCCGAGATATTCCGTGGCCTTTGCGGCTATGGCCGCAATGTCTTTCTCACAGGCGGCCGCGCGGGAGAGCGAGACGACGCCGAAAACCTGACCAAGCGCGCGGAACGCCCTGTCCATGTCGCACTGCGCGTTCTCCGGCTCGACATAGACCGTGGACTGCATAAGATATACCTTGAAATCACCAAAACGCCGCAGGCGGCGCTTTATATTTGAAACGAGCCTCTGCTCGAAGGAGCGCTTGTTCGCGCCCTTGAGCACGATCTCGCCGAGCTTGAGCAGGAACATGTCGTTCATATGTCCATCCTCCATTATATTTTTCGAACAATTTATTATATAACAGTTTTATCATGGCAGCAAGCCAAACCGCACAAAAGCTCCTGGCACGGCTCTTTCCCGTGTCAGGGGCCTTGTGCGGTTTTTATACATGACCGAGTGTTTTTCAGCTTTTCGATCCCGTCCCGCATCGCGCGGGACGGGGCCTGTTTTTTCTCAGTCTATTTTGGGAAGGCTGTCGAAGCCGCGCTGGAGTTCCTCATCAGTGGGGATATAATCGCTCATTTCGCCGTCGTTGTACCGCTGATAGGCCACAAGGTCGAAATATCCGGTGCCGGTCAGGCCGAAGAGAATGGTCTTTTCCTCGCCGGTCTCCCTGCACTTGAGCGCCTCGTCAATGGCGACCTTGATAGCGTGGCTGCTCTCCGGCGCGGGAAGTATGCCCTCGACGCGGGCAAAATCCACCGCCGCTTTGAAAACGCTGGTCTGCTCGACGGCACGCGCCTCCATATACCCGTCCGCGTAGAGCCGGGAGAGGATGCTGCTCATGCCGTGATAGCGCAGGCCGCCGGCGTGGTTCGGAGCGGGGATAAAACCGCTTCCGAGGGTGTACATCTTTGCCAGGGGGCAGACCTTGCCGGTGTCGCAGAAGTCATAGGCGTATTTCCCGCGCGTGAAGCTAGGGCAGGAGGCGGGCTCGACGGCAATGAACTGGTAATCGGCCTCGCCGCGGAGCTTTTCACCCATAAACGGGGAAATAAGCCCGCCGAGGTTGGAACCACCGCCGGCACAGCCTATTATCACGTCGGGTTTGATGCCATATTTATCCATGGCGGCCTTTGTTTCGACGCCGATAATTGACTGGTGCAGGAGCACCTGGTTGAGGACGCTGCCCAGGACATATCTGTATCCGGGCGTACCTGTGGCGACCTCGACGGCCTCCGATATAGCGCAGCCGAGGCTTCCGGTGGTTCCCGGGAACTCGGCGAGTATCTGGCGCCCGACATTCGTCGTATCGGAGGGCGAGGGGGTGACATTCGCGCCGTAGGTGCGCATGACCTCGCGACGGAAGGGCTTCTGCTCGTAGCTGACCTTGACCATATACACCTTGCAGTCGAGCTCTAAGTAGGAGCAGGCCATGGCCAGAGCCGTGCCCCACTGTCCGGCGCCGGTTTCGGTCGTGACGCCCTTCAGGCCCTGCTGCTTTGCGTAATAGGCCTGTGCGATCGCGGAATTGAGCTTATGGCTGCCGCTGGTATTGTTTCCCTCGAACTTGTAATAGATCTTTGCCGGCGTGCCGAGCTTTTTCTCAAGGCAGTAGGCCCGGACCAGCGGCGCGGGACGGTACATCTTGTAAAAATCCTGTATTTCCTGCGGGATGGGGTAATATCGGGTGTCATTGTCAAGTTCCTGCTTGACGAGCTCCTCGCAGAACACAGCGCCAAGCTCCTCGGCTGTCATGGGCTGATGCGTGCCGGGGTTGAGAAGGGGCGCGGGCTTGTTTTTCATATCGGCGCGGACGTTGTACCATGCCGTGGGCATTTCTTGCTCTTCAAGATAGATTTTGTAGGGGATTTTTTCGCTCATTTTGTTTTCTCCTTTCCGAATTCAGGGACGAGGGGAAACAAAAACCCCTGTCCCAGTGATTTTGCTGGGACAGGGGATAAAACTCTCCTGCGGTGCCACCCGGCTTGACGCTTTCGCGCCCGCTCTGAACCGTATTGTCATACGGCGACCTTTTTTAACGGAGGGTATACTCCGGCTCCCCTACTCGAAGTGAAAATCTTTCGGTTCGCCCTCAGGAGGCCATTCGGCCACGCCGCCCATACCGCGCTTGCACCGTCCGCGGTTCGCTTTGATGTTTGGCAGCAGCTTACTATTCTCCCTCATCGGTTTGATGACGAGTTTACAGTATTAAATCGAAAAAGTCAAGAGTTTTTTGCAGAGGGGGAGGCAAGCGGCGCGCTTATCTCCCCCCTCCGGTTTCAGCTGTTGTACAGCTCACCGAGCTTGATCAGATGCTCGTAGCGGTCCTTGGCGGCCTGTTCAGCCTGCGCGAACAGCTCCTTTGCCCTCTCGGGGAAAGCGATGGTCAGCGAGGAGTATCTTGCCTCGTTCATGATGAAATCCTGATAGCTGGCGGTGGGAGCCTTGCTGTCCATGGTGAAAGGGGCCTTGCCCTCGGCCTTCGCGGCGGGGTTGTAGCGGAAGAGGTTCCAGTAACCGCACTCGACGGCGCGCTTCATCTCGCTCTGGCAGTTGGTCATGCCGCCCTTGATGGAGTGCATCTCACAGGGGGCGTAGCCAATCACGAGCGAGGGCCCGGGGTAGTTGACGGCCTCGTTGATGGCGCGCAGGGTCTGCGCCGGGTTTGCGCCCATGGCGACCTGAGCGACGTAGACATAGCCATAACTCATCGCCATCTCGGCAAGGCTCTTCTTGTTGACGGCCTTGCCCGCGGCAGCGAACTGCGCCACGGCGCCTATCGGCGTGGACTTGGACGCCTGGCCGCCGGTATTGGAGTAGACCTCGGTGTCAAAGACAAAGACGTTGACGTCGTTGCCGGAGGCGAGAACGTGGTCAAGTCCGCCATAGCCGATGTCGTAGGCCCAACCGTCACCACCGAAGATCCACACGGCCTTCTTGGCGAGCATATCCTGGCCCTCGACGACCGCGCGGGCGACCTCGCATGCCTCGCAGGGGCACTTTTTGCCGTTTGCGAGCCAGTTTGCCTCAAACGGGCTGCCGGTGTAGTCGCGCTCGGTCACAGCCTTGCACAGCTCATAGAGCTTTTCGCCCGCGATGCGGGAGCCCTCAACCTCGTCGAACTTGTCGAGCCACTCTTTCGCCGCGGCGACGACGTCCTCGTCGGCGTTCTCAAGGCTCAGCAGGGTCTCGACCTTGGCCTTGAGGCTGTCGCGGCGGGTCTGGACGGCGACGGCGATACCGAGGCCGTGCTCTGCGTTGTCCTCGAACAGGGAGTTTGCCCAGGCAGGGCCCTTGCCCTGCTTATTGACGGTGTAGGGGCTGGTGGCCGCCGGGCCGCCCCAGATGGAGCTGCAGCCGGTGGCGTTGGAGATATACATGCGCTCGCCGCAGACCTGGGTCACGAGGCGGGCATAGCTGGTCTCGGCGCAGCCGGCACAGGAACCGGAGAACTCGAGCAGGGGCTGCTTGAACTGGCTGCCCTTGACGGTGGTCACGTCCTGAAGCTCGGGCTTGTCGGAGACCTTGGAGACAAGGTAGTTGAAAACGGCCTGCTGACCGGCCTGCGAGACCTGCGGCTGCATCTCGATTGCCTGTGTCGGGCATATGCCGACGCACACGGCGCAGCCCATGCAGTCAAGCGGGGAGACGCCGATGGCGTAGAGGTATTCGCCCTTGCCCTTGCCGGCCTTGAAGGGGGCGGCCTTGGCGCCCTCGGGCGCGGCCTCGAGCTCATCCTCCGTCAGAGCGAAGGGACGGATGGTCGCGTGCGGGCAGACATAGGAGCACTGCGAGCACTGGATGCACTTATCGGGATCCCAGCTAGGTACGGTAACGGCGATACCGCGCTTCTCATAAGCCGACGCGCCGAGCGGGAAGGTGCCGTCCTCGTAGCCGTCGAAAGCGGAGACAGGCAGACTGTCGCCGTCCATGCGGTTGACGGTTTCGGTGATGGCCTTGACGACCCTGATGGTCTCGGGACGTCCCTCGAGCACGGTGTTGTCCGGCTCATCCTCGGCGGTAGCCCAGGATTCGGGCACCTCGAACTTGACGAACGCGGTAGCGCCAAGGTCTATCGCCTTATGGTTCATATCGACAACGTCCTGCCCCTTGCGCAGGTAGGACTTGGTTGCGGCGTCTTTCATATGGCCTATGGCCTCGTCCAGAGGCATGATGTTTGCAAGGGCGAAGAACGCGCTTTGCAGGATGGTGTTGTTGCGCTTGCCCATGCCGATCTCAATGGCAAGGTCGATCGCGTTTATGGTGTAGACCTGGATGTTGTTCTGAGCGATGTAGCGCTTGCTCTCGGCCGGCATATTCTTGTCAAGCTCTTCCGGCGTCCACTGGCAGTTTATCAGGAAAACGCCGCCGGGCTTTATGTCGCGGGCCATCTTATAGCCCTTGACTATATATGACGGGTTGTGGCAGGCTACGAAGTCGGCTTTATTAATATAGTATGATGACTTAATGGGCTTGTCGCCGAAGCGCAGATGGCTTATTGTGACGCCGCCGGTCTTTTTCGAGTCATACTGGAAATAGGCCTGGATATACTTGTCGGTATAGTCGCCGATTATCTTTATGGAGTTCTTGTTCGCGCCGACGGTACCGTCGCCGCCGAGGCCCCAGAACTTGCACTCGATGGTGCCCTCGGCCGCGGTGT
>CAZSRK010000075.1:0-7514 GCA_964609305.1 uncultured Oscillospiraceae bacterium | reverse complement strand
CAGCCAGAACCGTCTCGCCGGTTGCTTATATACACATCTTCCTTTATACAAAGGTTTCATTATAGAAGTCACCCCGGGGCCCGTTGAACTCATCAATGGCAAGCGGAGTGACGATTATGCCGGGAGATATGGAGTTGATGCGGGTGCCCTTCTCTCCCCACTTTACGGCTTCGGCCATGACACGCTTTTCATTGCACCTTTTCGCAAGCTGGTAGGCGTGCAGGGTATCCCTGATATTTTCCGGTTTCAGCAGATCCAGCGCCAGAAGCTCCTCCGTTGGGGTACAGGCGAGCTGCTCATCCTCCTGCGGAGTCAAAGCGGGCATACGGTGCCCGGACTGGCTGGAAATGGTCACGCCTACGCCTCCAGGGGCTATGGCTCTGCCGACCTCCTCGAGCAGCACGGCGGTGCCATACAGATCGACTTTCAAAATAGCCTCAACGGGAGCCTGACTGGGGGAGACGCCGGCAGCATTCACAAGCATGGTGATCTGACCGTAGTCCTGTGCCCTTTCTAGCAGTTTCTTTATAGATTCACAGGAGGAAAGATCCATCTCCTGAGCCACGGTGTCAAACCCGGCCTCATTCATTATCTCGGAGATCGTCCTTGCATTTTCAGCTTTTTTATCTCCGATGACGATCTTCATCCCGTAACCCATCCGGCAGGCAATGGCCATGCCTATCTGCCCCGCGCCAGTCAGGATCATTACATCTTTCATAAATATTGCCTGCCTCCAAAATTATTATTTAATTTTCCGCCAGCTCTCTTGTCTTGGCAGCAATCCACACCGGCTCCCGGGATGCGCTGTGTTTCATTCCCCCTGCTTCTGCGCCGCCTCATTCACACAGCGCAGCGCGTTCAGACTGCGTGGATATCCGATATAGGGCAGGCACTGGGAGACTACCTTGATAAGAAAGCCCTTATCGTTTCCGATGCGCATGTTTGCTGCGGCGTGAGAGGTCAGCTGAGGCTCACATCCACCCTGTGCCGCGAGAAAGCAGAAAGTTATCATTTCCCGCTGACGGTAATCCAGTCCCCTGCGTGTGTAATAGTCTCCGAAACAGTTGTCCACCAGCCACTTATTGATGTGGCGGCTATCCTCCGGCCCCGCGTTGGCAAAGCCGCGCATGGACTCGCCGAAGATCTCGATCTGGGTCTGTTCTCCCGCCGCCAGACGGTTTTCCGTGGTCGTGGTGGCCTGGCCCTCCAGGGGCAGCTCAACACCATGGGCAGTAAGCGTCTCGTTGGCGGCATGCAGGAAAGGTAATACTCTGCCGATCCCCAGATAGGCAACCGCCTGATACACGATCTCCTTGGCCTCGATCGGTGTTACGCCGAGATCGAGGGCAGCGGGCAGCATGAGCTTATACTCATCGATGCCCTGACATCCTATCAGAGTTGCGAGGATCGCCATCATCCGTATGCGGTCATCGAGGTCATCACTGTTTATCACCTCGTCAAAGGCAAAATTGTCAAAACACTCGATAAATTCCGGATCTGTCTGAGAAAGCGCGGAAAGGCACCCGGAGAACATTTTACCGTGATAGCTTTTGGCATTGTCTGTAATGCTCATGACGCACTCTCCTTTTTCCCGCGGGGTCAATCAAGAGAGATTATCTCATACTCACGGGTACCCAGGCCAAGCTGCGCAGCGGCCTCGACAATGTGGATTCCATGACGGGACTCCATCCGCTCGATCAGGGCCTTTTTGCCCGGATCAGGGGAGTTTATCACCGCGTCGTAGCAGGCCTGATCCACCGCCACCGGATCCGTGGAAGCGAAGATGCCGAGATCGCCCATTTCGGGCTCTGCGGGATGAGAGTAGCAGTCGCAGTCCACGCTCAGCCGGTTTGCCACGTTGATGTACAGCATATTCTCAGCGCCCTTGTATTCGATTACCGCCTTGCAGGCGTCCGCCATCGACTCGAGGAAGTGATCCTGAGGCGGAAGCTTGTCGAAGAGCTCCGACGCTTTCGTAGTAACCCCGGCCGTATGGATATAGGTCTTTCCATGCGTGGAGCCGATGCCGATGCTGATATTTTTCAGTGCTCCGCCAAACCCGCCCATCGCATGCCCCTTGAAGTGGGACAGGATGAGAACGGAGTCGTAATTTGCCAGGTGCTCGCCCACGATATCCTTGTCCAGGTGGAAGCCGCCTTTAACAGGTATTTCCATTTCCCCAAACTCGTCCATGATGTCACAGGGGGCCATGGCCTTGAATCCGTGTTCCTCAATAGCCTTCCAATGCTCTTTAGGATCCATACGGCGGCCGTCATACGCGGTGCAGCACTCGATGATAGTACCGTTCAGGGCGTGGACCAGATCACCGATCAGTTCCGGATGAAGATAATTATTTCCTCCCGGCTCGCCGGTGGATATTTTCACACCTACCTTGCCCTTCAGCTCCGCCCCAAGCGCCCTGTAAATACGTATAAGGCTCTCCGGCGTGATCTCTCTGGTGAAATATACTTTTGCTTTTTCCATAACTGCATGTCCCTCCGTTTATTGAATTTTTTTAGCACAAAAGGCACTGTTTCGTTTTCGGATGCGCAATAAAACCTCGCTGTGACTGCATTTGCTGCCTTCGCTCCCGTTGCCGTACATGGTTTTTTCTGCCCTTCTGCTCAATACTGGCATCGAATATAGCCTTTCGACGGCCCACTCCAATTTATATTTTATATCTTTATCCGTTTTGTTTCAATCTGCTTTTCCACAAATTCAAATAAGCTCAGCTTATGCAAAAAGCAGTCTGCTTTTTATATACCTATTTTCCCTGTTTAAGGAGCTCATGCAGCATTCCGGCGAACTGTTCTATATAGTAGTTGCTCTGTTCTTTTCTCCAAAAAGCGCAATAATTGCGCATGAGCTGTTTATCGCCCTGATAGACAGGCAGACGCCGGATAGCGGCGCCCTCCGGCGGCAGAGTCCCGACGCTTTCCACAGGCAGAAAGCCCCGGTTGCCGACAACCAGCATCCTGCCCTCCTCGAGATTATCTGCAAACAGATAGCTGCTGCCGAAACCGAGAGTGTTTTGATAATATTCCTGTTCTGCAATGCGCTGTTCGCGGGATGAGATGAGGATACACGGCAGCCTCCTGAGTTCCTCCAGTTGGACTTTTTCGTTTCTGCTGAGAGGGTTTTGCAGGGATATCTCGGGAAATACGCCGGAAAACTCTGCGATAGCCTGATGCAGCTCCAGCCCGCTGTAGTTGCGCAGATAGCCGATGCGCAACTGCGGTTTATCGTCCGAGCTCAGGCGCTTGGTCTCGCGTATCAGATCACTGACCTGTTCGAGTATGGCCTTGCAGTGCGTATAGAAATATTGCCCCGCCGGCGTCACGGCAAACCGGCGGTTCTCCCGGCGTATCAGTTCCACTCCCAGTTCCTTTTCCAGCGCCTGTATCTGCTGTGAGATTGCCGACTGCGAAATGTAGCACTGGTGGGCAGCTTCGGTAAAGCTGTTGCAGTCGACAACGGCTGCAAAATATTTCATCTGCCTTAGCAGCATGGACGGCCCTCCTTTGTAAATAATTTAATTTATATACTATAATATACCAGAAAGCACAGTCCCCGGGTGCATCCGGCACCTGAGACTGTGCTTTTATGAAACTTCTTTTGTGAGTCCCTGGCTCTTCTTGCCCTTATGCTATACCCTTCGGGTTTTTCCACTTGCCCATTCTCATAAATATGAACAGTATTACAATCTGAACCGCCGAGGATATCGGAGCGGCCGCCGTTACATAGGCAAGGTTGGCCCCCGGCAGCGTACTCAAAAACCAGGCCACCGGAATACGTACCAGGAAAGTCGAGATAAGATGTGCGGCCATCGATATCGTTGAATAACCACAGCCGTTAAAAAATCCATTATAGCTGAATACAAAACAGACGAGTACCGCCTCTATCGAATATGGCAGCAGATACAGCGGTCCCATCTCTATAACCTCCGGATCCGATGTGAAAAGGCTGGTAAGCTGCTCCGGGAACAGGGCCATCACAGCGGCCAGAACGGTGCCGACCGCCAGGGACATACCCATGCCAACCAGGAAGCTCTTTCTCGCGCGAGGCATCTGGTTGGCGCCTACGTTCTGCGCCGTGACTGTCGCGATGGCAGAGGTAAACGCGCCGGGCGGCAGCATCGCAAAAGTGACGAGCTTGTCACAGGCTCCAGCGGTCGCAGAGGCGATGACGCCCATGCGGTTTATTATTACCATCAAAAACAGGAAAGACAGGCTTACCAGCGCGTCCTGAAGGCTCAGCGGCACGCCAATGCGAAGAAGACGCTTTATCTTGTCTGCGATGGGCCTGAAGCTGCTCTTCTTGAAATCAAAAACAAAATTATGGCGACGGAGATAGATGACAGCGATGAAAAAGCTTATGCCCTGTGATGCACTGGTAGCTATCGCAGCGCCGGCGGCGCCCATATCGCACACAGCCACCAGGAAAAGGTCAAGAATTATATTGCACAGACAGGCTATCCCGATAAAGATAAGCGGCTTTTGGGAATCGCCCATGCCGCGCAAAACAGCGCTGACTGCGTTATAACCGGCTGTGAATATTACGCCTATGTAGCAGTAGCGCGTGTACTCCAGCGTCGGTACGATCGCTTCCTCCGGCGTGCTCATGAGGCTTACAATAAGCCTGGAGGCACAAAGCAATATGACCATGAGCGCAACACCAAGTACCGCAAAAATCACAAACATGTTGCCTATGGTCTCCTTGACGTCTTCCTTTTTCTGCGCCCCCCAATACTGCCCGATAAGCACTGTCCCCCCGGTACACAGGCCGGTGACAAGGCTGTTTATCGTCATCATAACCATACTGCCTGTTGCAACGGCAGATAGCTGAGCCGAGGTCGAGAATTGCCCAACGACCATGGCGTCCACGCTGCCATAGAGCGCCTGGAGTATGTTTGCAAGCATATAGGGCAGGGAAAAATTGAGAAGCCCCTTGAAGATACTGCCTTGGGTAAGTGCGTTTTCTTTCATGGTCATCCCATTCTGTAATTTCTTTCCTTTTCTGTGCAACAAAAAAGCTCTGTCGAAACAGAGCTTTTATGGAGGCGCCACCCAGATTTGAACTGGGGAATCGAGGATTTGCAGTCCTCTGCCTTACCACTTGGCTATGGCGCCAAAAAATAGATTGGAGCGGGCGACGAGATTCGAACTCGCTACCTCCACCTTGGCAAGGTGGCGCTCTGCCAAATGAGCTACGCCCGCGTATGGTGCCTCGGGTCGGAATTGAACCAACGACACGCGGATTTTCAGTCCGCTGCTCTACCAACTGAGCTACCGAGGCTAATCTGCGCCCTTTAGGTGACAGCTTTGTTATATTACCAGACGGTGGCACAAATGTCAAGTGGGGTATCGATATTTTTTACGCAGACCTGCGGCATCTATGAGACGGCCTGATAATATGCATTGCTTAATAAATACATCGTTCCTGTTCCAAATTGAATTTTTGATGTCAATGTTTTCAATATCTAATTTATGTAAAACAGCTCAGCGTTTATTCTGCGACACTAAAAATTTTGGAAAAATAAAAATTGATTTATTATATTGTAAATTATCTTTTTTATTGATATTATTTCCTTGAGGTAGCAGCGCGAGCAACCTTACCCACTCACAAAGCAAAAGGTTTACACTGACTGAGATAGTATGTGCGATAAGTTTGACTCGAAATTGGCTACGCTGAAATTGCCCTGTATCGTTTCACAGAACCTAAGCTAATTGCAGTAATGGACGATAAATTAGCTCGATCACAAACATATCAAACTCAATAGAAATAAAGGCAAAATGAGTTGATATGGCATGATATAAACATCTCGTACAATCATATAAGCACCGCAAAGAGGAGGAAAAAGCCTATGAAAATTCTGAAAAAAACCTTATCTGTGGCCCTGGCTGCCGTACTGCTTCTAGGGGTACTGCCCGCCGTAGTTGCCGCTGCTGGCCCCACCTTTACCGATGTATATGAGGATGACTGGTTTGTAGAAGATGTTGCCTACGTCTATCAGAATGGCCTCATGAGCGGAACGGGTAACGATACATTTGCTCCAGAAACAGCCATGACCCGAGGGATGCTGGTGACCATTTTCCACCGTATGGAAGGCACCCCCATTCCAGTCCAGAGCGTCGGCTTTGTCGACGTGACCGATAACGCTTACTATGCTGACGCTGTGGCTTGGGCTGCAGAATTAAAGCTGGTGCTGGGGCATTCAGACACCATCTTTGCCCCCGATGACGCCATTACCCGGGAGCAGATGGCTGTCATTCTTTACCGCTATGCCACCTATAAGGGCTATGATGTGTCAGCCCGAAGCAGCCTCACCGCCTTTAGTGACTGGCGCGATGTTAGCGCCTATGCTGAGGAAGCCCTTTCCTGGACTGTACACACGGGACTTATAAACGGCTATGGCGGAGCCTTGAAACCCCAGGGGAGCGCGACCCGGAGCCAGGCGGCAGCCATATTGCACCGCTTCTGCGTCTCAGTAGCGGAGCGCAGTCCTGCGGCTAACCGGCCAGAATTTACCCCCAACAACCATGACGCAAAGGTTCTAGAGGAGCTGGAGAATGTGTCGTTTGTTTTCGCCAGCGGTGCCGGCGGCTGGGCCACGACCCTCACCATCCGCGCAGATGGCAGCTTCTCCGGAGAGTATCATGACAGCGAGATGGGCATGACCGGCCCCGGCTACCCCAACGGCAGCGTTTATACCTGCTCTTTCAGCGGCAGCTTTGACCAAGTGGATCAGATATCCGATGGCCTATATACCATGACGCTCACCTCTCTGACTTACGATCAGGAGCCGGGCGAGACCTGGATTGAAAACGGCATACAATATATCTCCATATCTCCGATGATGCCTATGGACTAAATGACGGGGAAGTCTTTTACCTTTACCGTCCCGGTGTGGCCACGGCAAAGCTGCCTGACGCCTATATTGAGTGGGTGTCTATGCCCAACGCATGGGGTAGCAACATCCCTGAGACGCTCCCCTTCTGGGGCCTGTACAACGTAGGTGGACAGATGGGCTTTTATGGGGAGGAGCAATAGTATGCTTTGCTTTCAGCATACGCCAGAACTGACCGGACATTTAACCAGCTCAATGGTTATGTTAAAAACTACATTAATCCGACCATAGGAAATATAAGTTTTAAAAAACAACATAACTATTGGCTTGCAAAAATCCTTGAGTCATTCCAAAAGCTGCGTAATTTGATATGCGGTGCTTTTCGGCCTGCTCGTATTGATGGGTTATTCTTTATGTCCCTGTTGAGTAAACAGTTATGCCGGATACAGCAGAGGGCACTCATAAATCAATAACCGACGCCGTGCGTTTTCATATTCTGTGTGTCTGTAAACACCACTACACCGGATTATAAGTGTTCTTCATGCTTTATCCGGTCCTAAAGCGCCTTAATAAGCTGAGGCAAAAGTACTAAATTTGAAAAAGCCAAGCAAGAAGGCGGTAGTGTCAAGGATTTTTCGCAAATTAGTTTGCAGTCGCTGGAGTGAAT
>CAZSRK010000074.1:0-8553 GCA_964609305.1 uncultured Oscillospiraceae bacterium | reverse complement strand
GCCGCAGTGCCCAGATGTCGGCCCTACAGCTTTCCGCCCTCCAGAGCCGGATGGACGCCATCCAGACGGTGGAGGAGGTCGTCCGGATTGAGCGGCACGATCTGCGCCACCGGTTCCGCGCCATTGCGGAGCTGGTGGCCCAAGGGAACGTCCAGGAAGCCCTGGCCTTTATCGGTGCCGCACAGGTGCAGCTGGAGGAACAGAAACCGGTGCACTGGTGCCGACCCCCCGTGTTGGACGCGGTATTCTCCTCCTACTTCAGCCAGGCCCAACAAAGGGGTATCCGGGTAGATGCCCATATCGCGCTGACGGATAAACTACCCGTAGATGAGACTGAACTGGCGATCGTCTTTTCCAACGCGCTGGAGAACGCCATCCACGCCTGTATTCGTCTGCCGGAAGAACAGCGGGAGATCCGCTGTAAGGTAATCTCCTACCCCAATCTGATGTTTGAATTTTCCAACTCCTATACAGGGACTGTCCGATTTGATGAGGCGGGACTGCCGATTTCTGCCCGGCAGGGCCATGGGATCGGGAGTCATTCCATCGCCGCATTTTGTCAAAAGCACGGCGCTGAATACCAATATGATGCCGAAAATGGCCAGTTTACCCTGCGAGTCATTCTGTGAATATCATTGAAAACCGTAGGCACCATCTGCATTATATATACACACTTGCTTTAAATGAAAAGGACGTCTCCAATGAATTGAGATCACACTTGTCAAGGAAAGTAGACACTAAAAAGGATACTAAGAAAAAGTCCCGTTCGGTCTTGTACTGAACGGGGCTTCTGCAGCCTGACGCAGCGGCAGGTCGATGGTTATTAAGAAAGTCCGCATAGGAAAACTCCCCTGCGGAGTTAAACAAGTTTGGTCTTTGTTCATGTGTTGTACTCGGAAATATTGACGCATATATATGCTCAAGATATAATATATTGGTTTCATTTATGGGGAAAAAACAGAAAACTAAAGAGAACAAACATGTGGGAGGAATTTATATGGAACGCACAAATTATTCAGGAGTTTTGAAATTTTTCGGCGTCATCATGATTCTGTTCAGCATCGTCTACGCCATCGTCGGCAGCATGGCTCTCGCCGGCGTCCTGGAAGGGCTGCTCCCCGGTCATGAGAATCAGGAGATATTGCTGGTCGTTCTGGCCTATGTCGTGGCGGTATTCGGCCTTGTCTGCGGCATCGGCTGCCTGAAGGGGGCCTCCGGCCTTTGTCAGGTTATGGGTCTGCTGTGCGCTATCGTGGGTGTCGTATCCCTTATCTATGCGCAGATAACTCAGGACAGCTTCAATATCTTTGACTGCATCGCGGCAGTTCTGGGCGCCGCCATTTTCTTTGCAGCGCGCCAGAAGAAGTAAGCTCAACGGTAAAATCAATACGGGTCGGAACAAGAGTTCCGACCCGTATTTTTTGCGCCGATATAAGGTAAATATCTTGAAATTCCCCGAATCTATGCGGTCGTCAGTTCGCCAGGCTGTGCGCGTACCTCGCGCCTGAAATGGATATAATATACGCCACAGTCATCAGCGCGCCGCAGGCGGCCCAGGCCGCGGGGCCCGCTATGCAGATCGAGGTATAGCCAAGCGTATCTCCGAAAATGAGAGGTACGGCCGCACGCCCCACGAGTTCCAAAACGCCGCCCATGGTTGCCACGATCGCTTTGCCAAAGCCCTGAAGCGCGCCGCGGTAGACGAACAAAAAGCTAAGCGTGAACAGAAATGGACAGCTCCAGCGCAGATATTCCTGCCCAAGCAGGATAACGTTTTCCTCGTTCGCGTCGACGAAGCACAGCAGTATCGGCCGCGACAGCAGCAGGACGACGGTGCCTATCACAATCGAAAGCGCAACCGAAAACCAGAGTGCGCTGCGCACTCCGCTGCATATGCGGTCCAGCCGCTGCGCGCCCTTGTTCTGTCCGACATAGGTCGCCATTACGGTGCTCATGGCAACCAGCGGATTCTGGCACAGGCCCTGTATACGGCCGCCGACTGTGTAAGCCGCCACCGCATCGTCACCAAAGCCGTTCAGGACAAACTGAAGCACCATCATGCCAATTGAGATAATTGAAAACTGTATGCCCATCGGAACGGCAATTTTGAGCGTCGCCGAAACCTGGCCAAGTGCGGCGCGCCAGCTCCTGCGCTCCGGCAGCAGAAACGGCATCTTCCGTATGACATATACCAGGCAGAGCAGGCCCGAAATAAGCTGTGACGCGACAGTGGCTATGGCCGCGCCGGCAACTCCCCAGTGGAAGCAGAGGATGAATACCAGATCCAGTACAATGTTCAGCAGCGACGAACAAAGCAGAAGCAGCAGCGGTGTCCTGCTGTCCCCGACGGCACGCATCGTCGACGACAGAACATTATACAGCGTTGTCGCAGGTATCCCCGCGTAGATCACGGTTATATACGCTGCCGCAGCCTCAAACGAGCTCTGGGTCATGCGCAGCAGCGTCAGTATCGGCCGCGCGCAGATAACAAACAGTACTGTCAGCAATATCGCCGCCCCGGACGCGGCAATGATATGCGCGGCAAAGCTCTCCCGTATACCGTCGCCGTCGTTCGCGCCGAACCTCTGCGACGTCAGTACGGCACAGCCGCTGGTAAAGCCCATGACAAAGCCGAGGGCAAGAAAGCTCATCGAACTCGTCGAGCCGACCGCCGCGAGCATATCGACGCCCAGCGTCTGGCCGACAATCAACGTGTCAACGACGTTATAAAGCTCCTGAAGCAGGTTCCCGGCCAGAACCGGAAGCGCAAAAATTATTATCCGGCGCAGCGGGCTGCCGGTGGTCAGATCCATGGTGCCCGACTGCCTCATTTGTCGCCTCCCCGGGCCTTGTAGGCCGCATACTCGTCGGTGTAGATTTTGATTTTCCGCTCCACAGTCTCGAGGTGCCGCTTCAGATCCTCCATCTGGGTGAGGATGATCTCACGCTGCCGCTCAAACAGTGCCAGACGTTCGCTCAGGGTCGAGTCCCCCTGCTGGCATAGCTCGGCGTACCGGCGTATGTTTTCTATCGACATCCCTGTCTCTTTAAGGCAGCTTACCAGCTCGAGCCAGCGCAGGTCCTCTTCGGAAAAGCTGCGGAACCCGGAGGAGTTGCGGCCAAGCTGAGGCAGCAGCCCCTGACGGTCATAGTAACGCAGCGTATGTACAGGTACCCGCTGAGCTCGGCGGCCTGCTGAATGGAATAACGCATATAGTTCCCTCCTTCGGTTGCCATTATAAAGTTTAGAGTGTGCTCAAAGTCAAGGGTTTTTACTAAATTTTCTGTTTTTGTTTTTTGCCATCAGATAAACGGGCTATGATGGCGGATGCGATCTCCGCAGATATCCGTGAAGCGGCACGGCAATTCTCGTCAAAAGCTTCGATTCCGCTGTGCGCCGCCGTGTCCGTAATGGTACGCACGCCCAGAAACGCAACTGCGTTGACATGGCAGACATGAGCGACAGCCGCAGTTTCCATGTCCACGCAAAGCGGCGAAAATTTTCGATTTATCTTTTCTCTGTTCTCGTCCTGGATAAACTGCTCGCCCGTGGCTATCGTCCCAAACAGCATCGGATATTTGCAGGTTTGGCTGTAATCGCGGGCAATGGACACAAGTCCGGGATCCGCCCGAAAACAGTTGCTTTCAAGCCAGGGGTGAAACTCCGTCAGAATATCCCTTGCCACGTCGTGATAGACTGCCCTCTCGGATATTACGGTGTCAAGCAGTTTTACACTTTCCTCTATTCCTCCCGCAGTCCCGGCGTTGATAATGGCGCTTACCTGAAATATGTCGATAAGAAGCTGAGCCGCTATCGCGGCGTTTACCTTGCACACGCCGCTGTACACCGCCGCCACCTCAGTTGTTCCTATCTGTCCTTCATAAAATCTGAGCATAGCCCTTTCTGTGATCCGGGGCGAACGGATGATTTCAAGAAATGGTTCCAATTCGGTATCGCTTGGGCATAGAATCCCTATCTTTTCCATTAGATTGTCCTCACTTTCCAGTATTTTGCTCTACAATGGTAACAGGGCCCCGTCTGCTTTCTTATCGTGCCGGTCTTACTTCTTATCTTACCATAATAGCAGCGTAACGTCACTGCAAAAACGCCCCGCCGGTAAACCCGGCGGGGCATCTTCCGATCCGGCCCCTTTCCGGAGCCAGATAATTTGAACAGACAATATGGATTATCTGCTATTACAGACACTGCATGAGTATGTCGTACACCTCGTCATGCGTAAGCTGCCTGTATCCTCCCTGGACAAGATTGCAGCTGTCGGCCACCTGGCGCAGCAGTCCCGGCGTGATCTCCACTCTGGAGCGAAGCTGTCCCAGTTTGGTGGGCAGACCGCATTCCCGGATGAAGTCGGCCAGAGCATCGATTCCTGCCAGAGCCAGCTCTTCCTCGCTTCGGCCGGCATCGGCTATGCCCCACACATTTCGGGCAAACCGGGCAAACTTGGCCACCGCGCTGCGGTAAATAACCCGGTAGTAGGCGGGATGAATCACCGCCAACCCCTGGCCGTGGTTACAGTCGGTATAGGCGCCGAGCTGGTGCTCGATCTGATGGCACTCAAAGTCGGTCAGACGTCCCACTTTCAGGATTCCGTTTTCCGCCATGGCGGAGGTCCACATCAGATTGCTTCGTGCGGTATAGTCATGAAGATCCGTAAGGAGAGTACGCATATTAGTTATGGTATTGCGCATAACGGCCTCGGCCACCTCATCGGAGGCATTGTCGCGATCGGAGCGGCCAAAATATGTCTCCATTGCGTGGCTGAGAGTATCAAATGCCCCGGAGAGCACCTGGGAAGCGGGCAGGGACATGGTATATTCCGGGTCGAAAAGCGCAAAGCGCGGTGCGGCCGCGAACATGCCGCACTTGATGAGCGCCTGTTCGTTGGTAATGACGGCGCCGCCGTTCATTTCGGCCCCGGTACCGGAGGCGGTGACCACCGCGCCCAGAGGGATGGGAGCTTTGCCGGGAACTTTGTGCTGTACGATCTCCATCTCCCACATATCTTCGTCCTCGACCGCCTGTGCGCACACGATCTTGCAGCAGTCGATGACTGAGCCTCCGCCCACTGCCAGCACGAGATCGGCCTCGCTCTCACGGGCGAGTTTCGCCCCCTCCTGCACCTTGGCATAGGTGGGGTTGGACATGATTCCGGAAAACTCTGTGACAGTTTTACCAGCCGCCTTTAATATATCGGTAATCTCCTTATAGATACCATTTTTCTTAATAGAGCCGCCGCCATAGGCCAGCAGAACATTGGGGCCGTAGGCGGACAGGATGCCGGGCAGATGCTCCCCCGCCGCACCTTTTCCAAAATACACCTTCGTCGGATACTCGTACACAAAATTCTCCATATTATTTTAGCTCCTTTCAGTGATAGCTTTTGTATCTCAAATTTTTACAGGCTCCTTTAAGAAAACCGCCGGCCGGGGCAGGCAGCGTAACGCCGCTCGCATCCGATCACCGCTGCTTGACTCCGGTTCCGCCGAACACATCGGACATTGGGATAGTGTCCAGAGCCCTGTCCAGTATCTCCACCTCTTCAGCGGAGAGCGCCACATCCGCCGCTCCGGCGTTTTCCTTCATCCGTTCCGTCCTGCGGCTGCCAGGTATTGGGACGACCCAGGGCTTCTTGCACATCATCCAGGCAAGGGATATCTGTCCCAATGTGGCGCCTTTCTTCTCGGCAAAGCTCTGCAGCAGATCCATAAGCTCCCGGTTTTCCTTGACTGCCTCGGCGGTGAACTGCGGCATGACGCTGCGGTAGTCATATTTCCTGTCGAAACTGTCCTGCCCGTCATATGCCCCGGTCAGAAAGCCGTTTGCCATGGGGAAAAAGCCACGAAACCCACGCCGAGCTCCTCCAATACGGGAAACAGCGCCTCATGCTGTCTGGCCATCATGGAATAGCGGTTTTGCACTGCCGTCACCGGGCATACCGCATGTGCCCGGCGCAGATATTCCTCGTTCGCCTCCGAGATGCCCCAATGGGTGATCTTTCCCTCCCGGATCAGGTCGGACATCACCTGCGCCACTGTCTCCGGCTCCACATTGGGGTCGATCCGATGCTGAAAATAGAGATCGATATGATCCGTTTGCAGCCGCCTGAGCGACCCTTCAACCGAGGTACGGATTACCTCGGGCCTGGAGTCAGTTATGATGGACTTGTTGACTGCGGCGTCACTCTCATCGAACCGGACGCCTAACTTGCTGACGATCCTGACCCTGTCGCGTACATCTCTCAGGGCCTCTCCCACCAGCTTTTCGTTTTCGTGGGGGTCGTCGGCAGTGCCATAGGTCTCGGCAGTGTCAAAAAGTGTATAACCAATGTCGAATGCTGTCCGAATCGCGCGGACAGCCTCACTTTTCTCAGTGGGTGCGCCGTAGGCGTGGCTGAAGCCCATGCAGCCCAGACCCACGGCGGAAACCGCCAGATCCTTTCCCAAAACGCGCTCGGTCATGATAGAACCCCTCCTTTTAGATCACGACTTATTCTGCCTGTATTATATAAGATATTGATCAAAACCGGAAGTTCCGGATCTTTATATAGTATATACCAACAGGTTGCAACCGATTTAATTGTTCTGATTCGCTTACGCAGTCAGTTTGCCGCAAACACCTCTGTAAGCCAGTCGTCGAACTCTGGTATCCAGTCGCCCCGGACGCCGAACCCATGAGGCATGTCGTCCAGCTGCAGGCGCTCCACCGGCACGCCAGCTTCCTCCACCGCATCGGCATTGGCCAGAAACTGATCGTAAAACGGATCCCGGGTGCCATAGCAGTAGAATGTCGGCGGGATCTCCCCCGCCCGCAGGGCTTCTACATCGGTAGAACCCACGCTCAGGCGGCCGTAAAACGAGTAAATCATGCCACAGGCCGCGGCATCCGCAGATACGCGGTCAAGTCCGTCCGGCACATAGTCGGAATCCAGAGCCGTACCATCCACCAGACCGTCGTAGTGCAGCAGCATTTCCCCGGACAGGATGCCGCCGGCAGAAAACCCCATAACGGCGATGTCATCTTCATCTATCCCGTAGACGTCGGCGTTTTGGCGTACGAACCGCACTGCGCGGGCCAGGTCAAGGGCGCCTTCCTCCTGGGTATAGGGCCGCAGGCGGTAGTTGACTACAAAGCTCTGATAGCCAATCTCGCTGAGCGCCTGTGCCACAGGGGTCCCCTCGTTTTCATCGCTGCGGAACTGGAAAGCCCCTTCGGCGCATATCAGCACAGCTCCTTTTATCTCGGTCCCCTCCGGCACTGGAAAAGTGACGATATAGGGACGGAAGTCCGGATCATCGAAATATGCGCCCGTGTTCTCCGTATACTCGGTGACGGCGGGGACGTTTCCTTCCTCCCATAGATATAGCACCTGTTGATGTTCGGGATCGGCCGTGGCAGAGGCGACGGTGTTTGCTGTTCCCTCCTCCGGCATGGTGTCGCTGTCGCTGAAGCCGAAGCTTTCAGCCCAGGCAATCACATCTTCCGCGCTGTCCCCGACACTGTTACGGGAAAGGGACAGGCCATCGTCGGAGACCAGCGCCCCGGGCTGGAGTTGAGAGATCATTTCCACTGTGCGGGAGAAGCCGCTGCCGCCATGGGTGACAAATGGGATGATAGTTTTGGCTCCAAAGTCATAGGACTCCAGGAACGTATACACTGCCATGGGCATATCGCCCCACCAGTTGGGAAAGCCCAGGAAAACAATTTCATACTGCTCAAAGTTTTCCACGCTGGTGGCAAGCTCCGGCCGGGCACTATCTGCCTGCTCCTGGTCTGCATGATCCACCAGTGGATCGTGATCAAGCGGATAATCCTGTACCGTTTCGATGCGGAACAGGTCGCCGCCGACCGCCTGCTGGATAAGCTGTGCCACATATTCGGTGCTGCCCAATATCTCGCCGTCATCCACCACGACGCTGGCGCCTGCCACAGCGTCCACGCCCGTGATATCCACGTCCTCCGGCATGGTAAAATAGGCGATCAGTATGTTGCGCCTAAAGCCGTCAGAGCTCTCCGGAGCGGGCGATGTATCGGTCGCCGCACTTTGCCCGGGCTGTCCGGCATCCTGGCCACAGGCGGCCAGAGAAAGGCCCATCACAAGCGCCAGAAGCATGGCCATCAGGGTCCGCATATCCTTGTTCTCCTTTCATATCGAAAATATGTAATATCTGCTTCGACTGGTCGGGCAGGAGGTCTTATCAGTCTCCGGAACTATCGGCTGCCTTCTCCGCAGTGTACATCTATATATTATAATTATAATAAACCCGCGGCATTCCCGGAAGTTTCGATTAGTTATTCAGTATATACCTTTGCTTAATAACCGGATACAAAATATAGACGTCGGCGAAACAAAAGACACGGCAATGGCCCGAATCGCTATGGCTGGCCGCGCAAATATACCGTATAAAGGCTCACGTTCGGACCGGCCCAAACTCTGCGCTAAAAAGGCTCTTGGGTGTAAGGGGAACCCTTAACCGTACAGAAAACCCCCGCTGTGGTTTTCACAGCGGGGGTTTGGCAGATTCTATTATAGCTTG
>CAZSRK010000073.1:0-9217 GCA_964609305.1 uncultured Oscillospiraceae bacterium | reverse complement strand
CATAGCGATACGGCGGTTACATTGCGGATGTATGCCCATGCCAACGAAGAAAGTATACGGCGGGCTGGGCAGGCTGTCCGGGACGCATTAAAAAAGGCCGGGCAGGGTTAAATTCCCTGTCCGGCTTTATAAAATATATGCCTAAAATATTTACAAATAGGGTACAATAGGTATATAATAGCGGTGAAGAAAGGAGGCGCACGTCATGGCACCTGTTAGCACAAACATTAAGATTGACCCTGAACTGAAAGAACAGTCCCAGGCATTGTTTGAAAGCCTCGGATTGAGCATGAGTACGGCGATCAATATGTTTCTGCGGCAAGCTGTCCGGGAACAGGCTATCCCGTTCCGAGTCGGGAATCCTCTGCCCAACCTGGAAACGCTCCGGGCCATAGAGGATGCAAGAAAGGGCATCGGGTTAAGCCGTGGCTTTACCTCTGTCGCAGAGCTGATGGAGGACTTAAATGCTGACGATTAAATATCAGGCAGCCTTTAAGAGAGACTATAGGCGAATCAAAAAACGCGGCTATGATACCCGGCTACTGGAAAAGGCAATCGAAGTGCTTGCCTCTGGAAACAAGCTGCCTGCTGAATACCGCGACCATGCGCTATCAGGCGATTATAGCGGCTGCCGGGAATGCCACATAGCCCCGGACTGGCTGCTTATCTATGAGATTGTCGAGCGGGAGTTGCTTCTTTATCTCACCCGTACAGGGACGCACAGCGACTTGTTTTGACCTCTGCAAAAGGATTGAGCAAAGGATTGAGGTACAGGCTAAAAGGATTGAGGTAAGGCTAAAGTAAGCTACGACAAACTACAACAGGGCAAAGTCCTGAAAGCCTTGCGCCCCAATGGTTTGCGGCGATAAAGTAAACCAAGATAGAACAAGCTGTGACAAGGCTGGGTATAATTGGTAAGGATGAGGTCCCCAGTTCGAATCTGGGTAGCAGCTCCAAATTTTTAGCACTCAAATCTTATGGATTTGGGTGCTTTTTATTTGTTTTCAGAACTTTTTGGGCGATTTTAATTTCGCGAAATTCGACCTCATAACCGGTTTTTGAGCTTATTTGCAAACAATTTTGCAATTTTTTCGGCTTTGGACGTGCCTCAAAGCCTTGTGTTGCAATGCTTTCCTGGGTTTGTTCCTTGCAATTTTTGTAATTTTAGTACCGACGTATATCAAACCAGGCAACCCCTTTTGCCATAGGTGAGCCGCTGTGTTCCGGATGTCGTGCCGTAGAAAAATTGGAATTAAGGTGTAATAATACAAAAAATATGCTACAATGCTGCGGTAAGGTCTTACCGTAGTGTCTATTTAGAAAGGAAGAATCACTACGCAGGAAAGAGAAAATTACAGCCGCACAAGGCGGCTGCAGTCGATGTGAGGAAAGCGAGGTCCTTATGGCGATGAATACTCTTGATGAGCTGAAGTATTACTGTAATGAAAAGGCACCTGCCGGCGCGCTGATGCTGATCGGCGAATGGGGATGCGGGAAGACATATATGGTTGACCATATGCTGGCGGAAGCTCTGCGGGATTCGCATATTTTTATCCGCATATCTCTGTTTGGCATTGACTCAATGGACGCCGTTTCAAATACAGTAACACAGGCGTGGATCAACGCGGCCTTGGAGGAAAAAGGCAAGGTCGGCGCGTGGATGAAAAAAGCCACCCATGCAAAGCAGGCGATCGCAGAGGTGGCGGAATCGGTGAATGGTACGGCCGGCGCCGTTCTTTCCCTCGACATCTGTCAATTCGCCTCCGTATCCAATACGATAGGAGGAAAAACCGTCGTACTGGTGTTTGACGACCTGGAGCAATGCAGGATCGACCCCGTCGATCTGCTGGGGGCAATCAACGAATATTGTGAGAATCAGCGGTTTTACACAATAATCATAGCAAACGAGGATTATATGCTCAAACAGGAGGAGAACCTTCCTATCCAGGGCAAAGACGCTCAAGCACACGCAAGAGAAGAGCAGGGGACAGATCACGGCAGAATCCCGGGGGCAAGGCCCCTCAGATATAAGGAAATCAAGGAGAAAATCGTTCAGCGTACGGTTAGAATATCCCCTGATTACAGTAACATAATCGGGTCTGTTATCGAAAGCTATGCGACAGACGACGCAGACTATAAAAAGTTTTTGAAAAGCCACGCCGAGCAATTGCGAAACCTGTTTGACGTTGGAATACCGATGACGGAAGCGGACTTCATGCAATCCGGAATCGCCGGAGAGACTATCAAAAAAAATTATGAAGTACATACCCCCCATAATATCAGGAGCTTTCGCTGTGCCATACAGGATTTCCACAGGGTGTTCGTGCTGCTCACCCGGCACGGTGTAATGGAGGAGCTGAACGAATGGCTCTACGCTTTCGTCATGTTCACAATGGCACACCGGGCGGGGACCGTCACCGACAGCGCGAGATATGGTGACCTCTTTACGGACATTGGGGTCTCGCAGCTTTACCCGTCTTATTATAAGGACAAATACATATTGGGGTTTGAAAAGACCTAGGTGTTGCACGGGACCTGGGATGAGGAAATCGCGGAAAGCCAAATCGAGAGGCTCAAGGAAAGGCAGCAAGCAGCCACGCCGTACGACATCGTTAGGACATGCCAGCTTGAATACATCGATGAGGATGTTTTTAACGCAGGCTTTCCCCTGGTGCTGGAAGAGGCGTACTGCGGCGGCCTGACGATAGACGATTACATACAATTCATCCGAAACACAGCCAGCGCCAGAACACATCAACTTGAGCTTCCAGTGTCCGTGGACTGGGACAGGGTCCGCGCCGGCATACAGGGAAAGCTGGATTCAATGCTGCAGCAGGGGCAGGAGGACGTCCGCTTCCGGCATTTTATAAGCGATAATAATTTAGAGCTGCTCACTGAAGAGGAGCGAAGCGCCTACTCCCTGATAGATGATTTCAGGAACGGCGAGAAGCTGATGTATGCCAAAAGCCGGAAAGAATTCCTTGAACTCATGGAGACGGATCATGACTTGGTCTTTTCCAAGCTCAGAAACGCCCCCTTCGATTGCTTTGATAAAGAGATGGCTGACAGCGTCGCTGAGGCGTTTGTGCGATGCAGCAATAGCGACAGAGCTTCTCTGCCGACAGATTTTGAACAGATGTGGCGGCGGAATATCCAGTCTCCTAATATAGATCGGGAAAAAACCTTAGAGGGCTTTAGACACCTGCGGGAAAAGTTGCTTGAGGCTAAAAACAATGTGGACAAAACGAAAACCATTACCTTGTTTCATTACAGCCGTTTTTCCGATTTGATAAAGGAGCTGATAGCTCAGACACAAGCGGAGGGCACGGATACCAGGGACGTCTGAGTTCAGCGCAGAGCGATTCGGACGGGCTATGCAAAGACGCACCGGGGGATCGCGCGAGCTCTGCCCATTATGGTTGTTAGCGGCTCAGCGGCATTAGGAGACAGAGGAACAGAGGATGTTATAAATATAGCTGTTGATTTCAGAGCAAATTTTGCTGATGCCGCACTCGTCAACGCTGCCGTCTGCACCGGTAGTTAAAACAACAATGCCGTCACCGGTATTTGGGTCGTACGAAATGCAGCTATATACGCCGTAAGCGGTACCTGTGTGATAGTAAATTTCGTCACGCCCATAGAGATCCTGTCGATAGAATAAAGGCATCGCCTGATAAGAGCCGTCGCTTAACGGCTGCGAAATATAATCCTCCATTTCCTCTATGGAATCAGCATCCAGCAATTGCGTACCGTTATACTGGCCGTCTGAGGCCAGCAGCGCCACAAGCTTAGCCAGATCTGCCGCGCTGATTGTCAATCCCCCGGCAAAGTAAGAACCGTCCTGTCCCGGTTCTTCGGGCATATGCAGGCTTTTCTGCGTTTCGACTGTGCGGCTGATCTCCCCCGTATCCCGGTATAATGTCACCAGTTTATCCGTTTCTGCGATATCTCCCGAGGCAAAGGAGGCGTCAATTTCCAGGGCCGCATACAGCTTTTCCTGCAAAATGTCGTCAAGGCTCTGATTGGCGGCCAGCTCTAAAGTCATCCCCAAAACACGAAATACATAATTGTTATAGCACCAGCTGTCAATGGAGCCGGGCACCAAGTTGTCATATCCATAACTGAACCGCTGCAGAACGCTTTCATAATCTGCAGAATATTCGTCTCCATAACAGATAATAGACGATGTATGCGTGAGCATGCTGCGAATGGTGATGGCGTTGTCAGGATATGCAGGATTCTGAACCACCGCGTTCCAATAAGCACCAATGTCGGCGTCAAGGTCAATTATGCCGTCTTCCTGCAACAGCATTGCCGCCATTCCAATAACTACTTTTGAAATGGAGGCCACGCGCATTTTGTGTTCCGCAGTCATTGCCTCTTCGCCGACTGTTGCCCAGCCATATGCAAATGTGTCGGAAACGACACCGTTTTCTATGACCGCAACCTGTATCCCCACTGCACCATAGGTTTCGCCGGCAGCATCGATCGCGGTTTGGATTTCTTCGTGGTATTCTGCCGCAACGGGCTCCGGCTCATATGATGTATCTTCCGTATAGCCGCTCTCTGTTTCCTCAGTTTCCAGCGTGGGTGAACTATCAGAAATATCTGTACTATATGTTCCGGTACTGGAAACAGACTGTGTTTCGACAGCATTGTCTATGTAATCTTCGTAATCTTTGCTCCCGCTTGTAAGGCACACGGCCGTAATCACACCGCAGACACCTAATACGATCAGGCTGCGGATACTGTTTTTGGACCGTCTTCGCTTCATTCTCTGTCTGTGTGATCTTCCGCCTGTTTCTCTCTGTTCAATCATTGAAAATACAGCCTCCGTTTATATACCAGCTTAACTTACAACGCTACTTTACTTCACCAAACTTAACTGACATTAAAAAACGTGCAAGATATCTGTAAGGAGCCCATAAATAAAAAGGCCTCTCGAAGAAAAAGCTTCGAGGGGCCTTTTTCATGGCTATGTCCTTTCGCGTTTTAACAGGTTGGTTATAAACAGCAGGATTCCGGCTGTCAGAAGAATAAAACCCGCCCTCCAATACCATACTGTCAGCGCATTGGTTGTCCCATAAATATCAAGAACGCCCCGGATTATGCTTCCGACTGTCAACGCTGCGATGCCGGAATGATAAAGATTGCGTGCGGGGGCATTGGGATATATCCTTCCACGCATCAAATTCAAAATGGAAAACGGCAATGTTCCGCCGGCAAGCGGGAAAACAAAAGCATAGAGCATATAGTAAGAATACACCCCATGACTGTACAGCTCATACACTGCGCCGAACAGAATACAGAACAGGGATATGAGCAGATATACCAAAGCCGTTTTTGATGCGCGCCTTGTGTTTTGGTCAGTATCCGATGTATACAATGTCGCTCACGCTCCTTTCCTCGATGCTTCTGCCGCTGGATGTGGGATTGTTGACGACCTTGCCGTTAAAAACCATCGTGGACGAACCGCCGCCGTCGAGATTATACGCTGTTTCCACTCCCAGCGATTGCATGAACTGTGCAAGTTCGTAGAGTGACAAGCCATCGCTTTCTTCGGTCCGGCCGTCAGATACGACAAATACATAGTGCAGCTCTTCAATTATGCCGATAGCCGTGCGCGGATTGCTGGTTTTTGCTTTCCCAACCTCCTCGTCCTCGGTTACACAAACCTGTCCGTCTGTAACAAGAGCCGGACCAAAAGACAGGACCTGCTGTGCTCCCGCGTTCAACAAATCCTGAGCAGATATGCTTTCTTCGACTATTATCTCAAAGGACCCATCCGCATAGATTACAAGGTCTTCCTGATTGCTTGAGGCGGTATTGCGGTAAAGAACGCCGTTTCGGATTACATATCCTTTTTCCTGCGCCCCGTAATAATCCCCGTTGACAGCAAGTATGGCATCGTTGTCAACAGCGATTTCGGAGGTCTTTTCAGTCACATTTTTGCCGTATGCACCTTGGGCGAAAGCGGTCTGTATATATTCAGCCGAGGCAAGCTGTACATCGGCGACATAGATCGTTGTGTAATTGGCTCTATACTCGGTAATGGTAATTGAAATGTTTTCGTCTGAATAGGAATTTTCGGTCAGTACCGCCGATGAACTGTCCGGCTGTGTTGTACTGCTTCCGTCAGTATTGTCTCCTGTTACGATTGGGCTTGCACTGCCGTCGCCGTCCGTCAAAGTTGTATAGACCCTTGTTATCACAAAAGTGTCCAGCAGAACATAGACGGTAAAAGCGGCCAGAGCCAGACCGAAGAGAATGCCCCAAAGGTATTTTTTCATTCGGCGGCCGCCTCCCTTCCATTTTTAAATACGAGCAATTTTTGTATAAGCCAGCTCAAGGTAAAGAAAACGATTTCAGTTGCGATTTTTGCAGGCATCTGATGCACGCCACAGGTATCAACGAGAAATTCAAGGACAAGCGTGTTGCCAAACAAGATGCCCGATGCCAGCATAAAGTATTTTATCGCCGATTTCAGGAGGTTTTCTCGGTCTTTAAATACAAATTTTCGATTTAGAGTAAAATTCACGCTCCCACTGATTATTCTTGCCGTTATGTTGGATATCCGCAGATCCTTAGTAAGAACAAGCAGGATGCAGTATGCGGCGTAATCCACAAGAAATCCGATAAAGGAAGACGCGGAGAATTTCAGTATCTCCCTGTAAATCCGTACGGAGTCCTTTACTGTATCAAAATGCGACTGGGCATTGTTATCAATATAAATGGTTTCGATTTCGTGTTCTATAATCTGGGTCTTATCGCGGGCAAGACGCAGCAAAACATTCATTTCATACTCATATCGCTCACCGGGGATATCAAGCAGCGTGGGGATAAGCGATACGCGGAAAGCACGAAGCCCGGTCTGCGTATCATACACCTTTAATCCCGTAGATATATGGTACACAGCCCGTGTTATCGTATTGCCAAATCGACTGCGCAGGGGCACATTCTCTTTGAGCCTGCGGCTGCCAAGTACCAGGGAATTCGGGGCGTCTTCCGCTATAAGACAGATCGCCAGAGCATCTTCTACGCGGTGCTGGCCGTCGGCATCGACCGTCACTACGACCGCATCTTCGGTGTAATGACCGGCAATAAACGAAAGCCCGCTCTTGAGTGCGCAGCCTTTCCCCCGGTTTTCCGAATGATGCAGCACCGTGGCATAACGGGTACATTCTGAAAAAATCTCTTCATAATCGCCTCCGCTTCCATCGTCTACAATGATGACAGAAAAACCGCTTCCTTTCATTTTTTCAATCAGATCCGGCAGAATGGCCGTAGGCTTATATGCCGGGATTAATGCTATATAGTTTTTGTTCAAGCGTATCACCCACGCCTTTCTGTTGTATTGAAGCAGCACTTCTGCATCATATAAAAAGGGGCACATCGTATCCGGTGTGCCCCTGAGTTAAATGGTCAGCTTGCTTCAACTTTATACGAGGAGGAGCCAACCGTAAGCATATAGGTTTCGCCTTTGACAATATCCGGACTGCTGATAATTACAAGGGCACAGGAGTATTCTACGCCATAGGAAATTATCTCATTTCCGCTGCTGTCCTCCACAGTAACGGCAGAGCCTGCCGTCTGGTTACCGGTAGTACAGGTAATGACTCCCTGCGTCGAGGATGAAGAGAATGTCTGTGCCATCATCGTTGTTGAGCCGGTGCTGACAAAAGTTCCGCCGCTGATGACAGGACTGGAATCGGAGTCAATTATCGATGTGTCACCGGAAGTCGGATTTGCAATGTAAATATATCCGCCGGAGATGGTCAATGTTCCGTTGGAGTCAAGACCGTCTCCACCGGCATACACTGTCAGGTTGCCGCCGGATATTTCGATAATGCCGTTGGAGGAAGATGTTTTCCCTCCGCCAAACATACCGTCTCTGCCGCCCGCTATCCCGCTGGAATCTGTGCCGCCGGATGCATTCAGGCCGTCATCGGAGGCATTCAGGACGATAGTGCCGCCCTTTATATAGACCTCCTGTGCTTCAAGACCTTCATAGGACTCGGATATATTCATGTCGCAGGCTGTGACGGTAAGCATATCCTCTGCGTGGATTGCATCATCACCGGAAGCAAGTTCAAATGTACCGCCGCTTATGACAACAGACGTATCCGAATGGATAGAGTCGTCCGCGGAATTGACCGTTATCATACCGTCGGAAATCAGGATACTGCCAACGGCCTTCAGGCCCTTCATACTGGTGCCGCTTTCTTCGGCAGTTGCCTGAGCAGAAGACGTCCCCGGCCTGCCGCCTCCCATAAACCTGCCATAGGAGTCGGAGGAAGAACTGGAGCCGTTCGCATAACCTCCGCCGGCTAAAATATCAATGGCTCCGTTTTCCACTTGCAGGTAAGCTCCTGCTGAGATACCGTCGCCTTCTGCTTCAATATTCATCGTTCCGCCTGAAATATATATAAACCCTAGCGCGGTATCGTCCGTGTTCTCGGCATGGATACCGTCTTTCCCCGCGTCAACGGTGATGGCCGCATCGGCGATACGGACGCTGTCATTGGCATCAAGGCCGTGGTAGGCGGAGGCTATCGTATAGGCGCCTCCCATGAAAACAAGATCATCCTTGCAGACGATACCGTGGCCGGCAGCAGAAGTGACGGTCAGGCTGCCGCTTCCGTTAAACGTCAGGTCCTGCTTGGAAAAAACAGCTCCGTCAATATTGTTTTCGTCAATTGCTTCAAAAGAGCCGCCGTTAGAAAGAGTGTTTTCCGTTCCGTCTGCCAAAGTGACAAACACCTTGTCAGCGGAAATGATATAAAGTGCCGCCGAAGTAGCACTGTTAATATTTACGCCGTTGAGAACGATTTGTAATTTGGCCGTATCATCGGCTTCAACTATTATCATGCCGTCGTCAAGTGTTCCGGAGATGATATGTGTTGTTTCTTCCGTAATGGCAACCGTCGTGCCGGATATTTCTACGCTGTCAGAGCTTGCATTGGCGGAATCCCCATTTAGCTGAATAAGAATACTTTCACTCTCATCATATGAGGACTCATAATCCCGATCGGTAAACATATCGGCATCAGTCTGGGAAAAATCGGCTTCGACGTCTTCAACCGCAGTGCTTAATATGCCGGTACTTTCAGAAGAGGTATTATCGCCGGCAGCTTCGTTAGCGTTATTATTGCCGCAGCCGGCAAGAACGCCCAGCAGCATTGCAGGTATTATTATTGAAGATATAAGCTTTTTCACA
>CAZSRK010000072.1:0-9329 GCA_964609305.1 uncultured Oscillospiraceae bacterium | reverse complement strand
TTGCAGTCACCCTCTATACATATAATAAAAGAAATTACTAAGGAAATATACAATTTGCTATTATAGATACAAATATCCACTGTGTCAAGACAGGATTTCAATTGCTTTTTCAAGCTGCGAATCCCCATCAGAGGAAAGCTCCACCTCATAGTCGGGAACTATTCCACCGGTCTCGGACAGGTCGACCCTGTTCGGCGTCAGATATGCATTCGTCGACAGATGAACGGCACTGCCATCAGACAGCGATATTGTTATCTGGCTTCTGGCCTTGCCGGTAGTGGCCTCTCCAACAATGCTGCACCAGTCGTATTCTCTGAGCGTCGCAGCAAACAGCTCAGCAGCAGAGTAACTGTTCGAATTGACCAGAACAGCCATCGGAATTTCAATACAGTCTGCATCCGAGGTGGTCACGGTTTCGTTGCCCTGTTTGTCAACGCTTACAAATATATCTCCCTCCGGCAGGAGATAGTCAAGCAGCTCTGTAAGCTCACTGACGCGTCCGCCGGGATTGGAGCGCACATCGAATATAAGCGACTGCGCACCCTGTTCAATAAGCAAATCCACCGCCTCTATCGCCCCGTCCGCACAGCCGGCTTCAAAATTAACTATGCGGATGTATCCTATGCCGCCGTCGAGCATCTCATACTCTACAGCCTGAACTTTTATCTCCCCACTGGTTATGGGAACATCATCCCGGCTGCCGTCAGCGCGTAATAGCGTGAATATCATTTCGGCGCCATCGCTGCTTTGTATGAGGCTTCGGAGCTCTGATGTGGTCATACCGGAAGTTTCCTGCCCGTCCACAGCTACAAGAATATCGCCGGCCACTATGCCCGCCGATTCAGCCGGAGAGCCGGTAGTTACGGACACTATCTCTATATTTCCGGTCTCCTCATCCTGAACTATACTTATACCAACACCCGTGTATGCATTGGCAACATACTCCTTATAGCTTTCATACTCCTCAGCCGTCATATAATAGCTCCACTGGTCGTCAATGGCCTCTATCATGCCTGAGATTGCAGCGTCAGATAGTTCCTCGGGATCACTGTCACCGATGTACATATCACTTATGATATCTGCAACGACAGCATATTTTTGCGCATAGATTAACTGGTCCCATCCGCCTGCGAGCACGACTGCCACACCGAACATTATCCCTGCACCAAGAACAACGCAGAGGATACAGGCCAGTATGAAGCTTGATAGCTTAAATCTTTTCTCCATTTTATTCCTCCGGAGGTATATGATTTATGACCACAGTAAATCTCGACAGACACCTTAGGTAAGTACAATGCCCCGGTTCTGGCTGGATAAATAAGGCGTAACCGGACGGTGCCTCGGTGCCGTCCGGTTATTATTATGGTCGGGATTGCCGAATATGCCTTTTAGAAACTGAAATAGCTCTTCGGATCGGTCGTATTGCCGTTGACACGGACTTCAAAATGCAGATGGGGCCCTGCCGAAAGCCCGGTAGAGCCAACGTACCCGATAACCTGCCCCTGCGTTACTGTCTCACCATAGCTGACGCAATAGCTGGTCATATGCGCATACAGTGTGGAACGCCCGTCGCCGTGGTTGATAAGCACATAGTTACCGTAACCGCCTGGATTAACGGCGGGATATGCAACGCCGCTGTCTGCAGCAAGGATAGGCGTTCCGCTCGGCGCTCCAATGTCCTCACCGGCGTGGAATTTCATCACGCCAAGTATCGGGTGCAAACGCCATCCGTAGGCGCTGCCAGGACTGTATCCGGGAAGCGGCCATATGTAGGTGCCGGTTCCTGTGATATTGCCTGCCTGTCCGGCAGCCTCTGCAGCCGCCTGCTGAGCCTCAAGCTCGGCCAGCAGCTCGCGTATCTCGGCGTCAACCTCAGCTTCTATCGCCTCTTTCTCGGCGTAGAATGCCTCATACTCCGCGATGTCGTCCTCAAGCTCGATCAGAAGCTGACTGGCCGCCTCTATGTCGGACTCAAGCTGGGCTTTTTTCTCGAGAAGCTCAGCCTTAACGGCCTCCTGCTCGGACAGAGTGGTCTCATAATCCGCCTTGACCTCTTCCACGCGCTCACGCGCTTCGATGCAGTTCTCTTCCAGCTCGTTATCGCGCTCCATAATTTCACGGATAATGTCGATACGGGAAAGAAGGTCGGAAAAGCTAGTCGCCTCAAACAGAATCGCGAGATAGGATACTGTGCCTTCCTCCTCCATCGAGCGCATACGGGAACGGAAACCTTCCATCTGTTCAGCCTCTTCCGCTTCAGCTTCCTCGAGTTCTATCTGCTTATTTGCAATTATCTGATCGTAAATGTCGATCTGTTCATTAATAAGCTCGATCTCCTGGCGGGCAAGCTCGTTCTGCTCGTCCAGCGCGGCTTTCTGCGCGATAACAGAGGCATGCTCTCCCTCAAGTGAGGCGATAGTGTTTTGAATCTCTTCCTTCTCGGAACTTATCACCTCCATCTGCTCCTTGAGCGCATCGATATCCGCCTGGCTAACAGCCTGAGTATGGGTCGTTATCACAGGTATCGTTCCTACGAGGATCAGGGACATTGCCAACAGCGAGGATATTAATTTCTGTCTCATGTTTCGGCTCTCCTGTTCAGATTAATAGAAGCTCATGGGATCGACGGTACTGCCGTTAACTCGCACCTCATAATGCAGGTGTGGGCCTGTCGACCAGCCGGTGGAGCCGACGTAGCCAATAACATCACCCTGGGACACGCTCTGTCCGTTCGATACTATGTACTGAGTCATATGTGCATAAAGTGTGTAGTAACCGTTTCCATGGTCAATCATGACATAGTAACCATAGGAGGAACTGTACACCGCTGTTACGACGGTCCCCGAAGCTGCCGCATATATCGGCTGTCCAGAGCTCACAGCAATATCAATGCCAGCGTGGAATTTCTGAGTTCCGAAAATCGGATGGATCCTGTACCCGTAGGACGAGGATATCGTATACCCTGTGGTAGGCCAGATAAATGTACCGCTGGTCGTCTCGCTACTAGGGGTCGTATCGCCTGTGACCGTGTTATCCGTTGAATTCTGCTGCCCCTCTTCCTGGGCCTGAGCCTGTGCCTGTTCCTGACGGGCGGCCTCTTCTGCCTGACGCGCGGCCTCTTCTGCCTGACGCGCGGCCTCTTCTGCCTGACGCGCGGCCTCTTCTGCCTGACGCTGCGCCTCAAGCTCGGCTATAAGGGCGTTTATCTCCGCATCCAGCTCTTCTTCCGCAGCCTCGTTGGCCAGGTACTCTGCCTGATGGGATTCAATGTCCGCCTCTATTTCAGCGATGAGCTCATATGCTTCCTCAATCTGCTGTTCCAGATCGGCCTTTCTGGCAAGCAACTCAGCCTGGACAACCTCCTGCTCGGCCAGAGTCTCCTCATATTCGGCCTTTACCTGCGCAACATGCTCGCTTGCCGCTATGAACTCAGCCTCAAGTTGGCTATCATTCTCCATTATCTCCCATATCATATCGAGCCTCGACAACAAATCGGAAAAGCTTGTCGCATCAAAGAGGATAGCCAGATAGGACACTGTCCCCTCTTCCTCCATTGCGCGTATACGAGTCTGGTATTTTTCCGTCTGCTCTTCCTGCGCGGCGATGGCCTCCTCAAGCTCGTCGGATTTATTCTCGATAAGCTGATCGTAAATATCGATCTGCTCGTTTATAAGCTCGATCTCCTGGCGGGCAAGCTCATTTCGCTCATCGAGCGCGGCCTTCTGCTCAAGTACAGTCGCCTGTTCGCTCTGCAGGTCGGCTATCTCGCTCTCAAGTACAGCCTGCTCGCTCTGAAGTGCGGCCTTCTGTTCGTTGAGCGAGTCGATATCCGACTGGCTGACCGCGCCCGCCATGCTGCTCAGCACCGAGATAAGCACCGAGAACAGCATCAGAAGAGACAAAACGATTGCTACGATTGTTATAAAACGTTTTCTTGCCTTCATAGAGTTCTCCTTATACTTTCAGGTAGTTACGGATGGCAATTATGCCGCCGAAAGCACCGACAATTCCACCTATCGCAAGATACACGCACAGGACCTGAGGAATTATATCGACAAACGGGATCACTTCCACAAAAGAGCCGATAATGCTGGTCATGATCCTGTTGCAGATAAGGACATAGAGACCCCATTGCGCAAAAAATGCGATCGCAGCGCCGAGCAGACCAAGCGTCAGTCCCTCGATTATGAAAGGCAGGCGGATAAAGGCATTGCTCGCGCCGACCATCTTCATTATGGCGATCTCCTCCCGCCGTCCAAAAGTAGTCAGTTTCACCGTGTTTGCCATAATGAATATCGAGACGACAACAAGGATTATAATAAGTACCATGGAGATCACGGATACAATGTTCCTGACTGTCACAAAGCCCTCGCTTATCTCAAGCTCTGCGTTTACCTTGGCTATGCCGGTGATTTTCTCAAGGTCGGTCTTTGTCTGTTCCATAAGGCCGATATCCTCGAGGTAAATAACATACCTGTCTCTGAAAACGGAAGCCTCGATTGAATCGAAAAGTTCCGGATTATCAAAGGTTGCCGCGTAATCCTCCTTCGCCTGCTCACGGGTAACGAACTCGGCGGAGGCTACGTTCGGCACGCTCTCAACAGCGGATTGCAGGGACTGCGCCTCCTCCGTCGTATATTCCTCGTCCACAAAGGCCAACATCTGGTTGTCATCCTCTAGAGTGTCAATAAGCGCGTCGATATTGACAGCAACGAGCGAAAAACTGCCCATGATTATAAGACAGGCGACGATTATGGTTACGGAGGCAAAGGACATAAATCCGTGGGAAAAAATGCTTTTAAAGCCTTCCTTAAACAAATATCCAAGTTTATTCAATCTCATAGCTGTAATACCCATCCATTCCGTCGCTTATGATCTTGCCGTTATCTATTGCGACAACTCTCTTGGAAAAGGAGTTGACAAGCTCCTTTTCATGCGTTACGACAAGAACGGTAGTGCCAAGATCGTTTATCTTTTCAAGCAGGAGCATGAGATCCAGGCTTTTGACCGGGTCAAGGTTGCCGGTAGGCTCGTCCGCGATAATAAGGCTAGGATTATTCACAAGTGCCCTGGCTACCGCAACACGCTGCTGCTCGCCGCCGGAAAGCTCCTGAGGACGGCGCTTTTCGCGCCTGTCCAGCCCGACAAGCTCAAGGACATGGGGCACCCTGTGACGTATCTCCTTATTTGACGCCCCGACAACGCGCATTGCAAAAGCCACATTCTCATAAACCGTCTTGTCGTCTATGAGACGGAAATCTTGGAATATAACGCCGAGAGTGCGCCGGAGTTTTGGCAGGTTGCGGCGTTTGATGCGCCGCATATCAAAACCATTGACCTCAACCTCTCCGTCGCAGGCGGTGACCTCGCCGGTTATAAGCTTTATCATCGTTGTCTTTCCGCTACCGGACGGACCAACAAGAAAGACAAACTCACCCGAATCGATTGACAGATCAATACCGTCAACAGCTCTGGCTCCGCTGTTGTCGTAGATCATAGTCGCATTTTTCATGTAGACCATCAGTCATGGACCTCCTGGGATCTGGGAATAGTAATTCTCAGTGCTTGCTGTTCTGGGAATTAAGGTATTTCTTGACCATCAGCGCAACCTTAAACACGATAGCGTGATCAAACTCGCGCAGGTCAAGCCCGGTGAGCTTTTTGATCTTTTCAAGTCTGTACACCAGCGTGTTTCTGTGCACGAACAGCTTTCGGGAAGTCTCAGAGACGTTGAGGTTGTTCTCAAAGAACTTATTGATCGTATAAAGCGTCTCCTGGTCCAGCGACTCTATCGGATTTTTCTTGAACACTTCGGACAGGAACATCTCGCCAAGGGTTGTGGGAAGCTGATATATAATACGGCCTATACCGAGATTCTCATAGCTTATGACGCTCTTTTCAGTATCGAACACCTTGCCGACCTCTATCGCGGTCTGTGCCTCCTTGTAGCGCACAGCAAGCTCGCGCAAATGCTGAGCGGGCGTTCCGATGCCAATAACACTCTTTATGAGCAGCTCGCTGCTGAGCGTTTCCTCAATAGAAGCCGCAATATCCATAAGGTCGCTCTGCTCAAAGCCCAGCGGAAGCTCTTTTATGAGGACAATATCGGTTTCGCTTATGCTGATAATAAAATCCTTTTGCCTGTCGGGAAACATATTCTGAAGCACCTCGACGCAGGCAACGTCCGTCTTTTCAAGCTGGCGTATCAGAAAGACTCCGCGAGGGATATCCGCGGCAAAGTGCAGCTCCTTGGCGCGCACATAGACATCGCCCGGGAGTATGTTGTCCGATATGATATTTTTAACAAATGTTGATTTGTTGTATTTCTCCTCATAATTGGCCTTTGCCTCGGAAAAGGCAACAGCCGCAAGCACACATACACAATGCGCTATGGAGTCCTGGCCCTGCACAAATACAGCATAGTCAAACCCCGATTCCGTTCCCCCGATGAGCTTGAATGTATATTCTCCGGAAATAAAATCCTGTTCAGGGTTGTCCGGCAGTATGCTCTGAATATCGCCAAGACGGGAGCCGATCATCGACAGCTCACTGCACGCGACAACGAAGCTCTGATTATCCACGATACCAACGCATCTGTCTGTCGCGTCCTTCATCTGAACTATAACGCTTTGAAAAATCCTGCTTGACATACTTTATCCTCCCATTAAACCACAAGTCTATATGCTCGAGTCCAATTTACATAATAACTGCTCCGCTGTGTTTTTTCAATATGTTTTTGTTGATTTTTTGTAAACAATCTTATTTATTTGTAATTTTAGATTCGTTTCAGGAACTCTTGTGCATTTTTCGCACAGTACAAAATATAGAAAAAGGCCGGATAAACCGGCCTTTTATGATTGACATATGTCAGTTTGTAATTGTCTTTTCCGTATCGCAATCGAACAGATGAATCTGTTCTGCATCGAAATAAACCGAAACCTTATCGCCCATGTCGTTCGTCGAACGGGTATCGACGACTGCGGTAAGATCGACGTCACCGATCTTGAGATATAGGTTGGACTCGGCACCAAGAAGTTCGGTCAGATCAAGGTCGCACTCAACGACGCGGTCCGGATGCTCGGCAATATATTCGGGGTCATTGTGTATATCGTTCGGACGGATGCCAAACAGCACCTTTTTACCGGCATAGGCAAGAACCTCGGGCTTTCTTCCCTTGTCATCCGGAAGAACGATCTTTGCACTGCCTTCGGGTCCGAATTTCAGCCAGGTATGTCCGTCCTCATCGACCAGATCCGCCTCGACGATGTTCATCTGCGGAGTACCGATAAAGGTTGCGACAAACAGGTTTACCGGCTTCTCAAATAGTGTTTGAGGCGCAGCGACCTGCTGGATAATGCCATCTTTAAGTACGACGATCCTAGTTCCCATCGTCATTGCCTCAGTCTGGTCATGGGTAACGTATATGAATGTTGTTGCAAGGCGGGTGTGGAGCTTTGTCAGTTCCGACCGCATTGCGGTACGCAGTTTGGCGTCAAGGTTTGAGAGAGGCTCGTCGAGGAGGAACACCTTGGGGTTGCGCACTATCGCGCGGCCCAGCGCAACACGCTGTCTCTGTCCGCCGGACAAAGCCGCCGGCTTACGGTCGAGCAGATGCTCGATTTCGAGGATTTTTGCAGCCTCGTCGACGCGGCGCTTAATCTCGTCCTTAGGCATTTTGCGGATCTTGAGCCCGAAAGACATATTCTCAAAAACAGTCATATGCGGGTACAGCGCATAGTTCTGGAAAACCATCGCTATATCTCTCTCTTTCGGCGGGACGTCATTGACAAGTTTACCGTCAATGTAAAGCTCGCCCTCGCTGATCTCTTCCAGGCCAGCTATCATACGCAGAGTTGTGGATTTGCCGCATCCGGAAGGACCAACGAGTATTATAAACTCCTGATCCTCAATATCAAGACTGAAATTGGATACAGCGACAACTCCACCCGCGTATTTTTTGTAGACATTCTTCAGAGTTACACTGGACATGATATACCCCCAAAAAGCATTACTCTATCCGAATTAAGCTATCATCGGATATAATTGCATAATAACACAAGCTTCATCTTGTGTAAATCCTATTAAATAAACAAAGCTCCGTCCAACTCTTTAGTGAAATTGTCAATATGATTTCCTTACTCAGGAAAAAATCTGTTCCAAATCTTCCTCTGTAAGCACTCTATATGCTGACTCTGCCAGGCAGTTCCCCAGTTCAAGCCCGCCAATGGAAATTCTATGCAGACTTTTCACCGGAGTGCCACAGGCTGCAAGCATACGTTTTACCTGATGATATTTCCCCTCTTCAACCGTTACAATGCATAAATTTTCGCCAATGACTTCAAGTTTTGACGGCATACACCTGGTTCCATCAGCGAGGGTAAGGCCCTCTTCAAATCGAAGCGCATCCTGTTGAGTCGGCGTACCCTCGGTTTGTGCGAGATATCGCTTCTTGACATGTCTGCGCGGCGAGATGACACTGTGCGCAAAGTCCCCGTCGTTGGTAAGGATAAGAAGGCCGGTAGTGTCCTTATCCAACCTGCCAACGGGAAAGAGCCCTCGCACTTTCAACTCGTCGGGAAGAATGTCGATGACGGTCCTGTGCTGTCTGTCCTGTGTTGAGCTGAGCACTCCAGCGGGCTTGTTCATCATTATATAGATATATTTTGAGCTGGGCAGGGCTTTACCGTCGATCGCGACCGCCGCACTGCCGCTAATTTTTGTCTCGGGCCTGGTAACAACAATTCCGTCAACACTTACCCTTCCCCGACGGATCATATCTCTGGCCAGGCTGCGCGCCGAGCCCGAATTCTCCGAAACGAATCTGTCAAGCCTGACAGCCAATGCCATCACCTCCATATAATTATATCATATCGACGGCCGATTTTGAATACCTTGTCTCAAGGAGGGATGTCTATGTTCGTCAAGACAGTCAAATTCAACAGGAAAACGGCCGTGATCTGTGTGGTGATAGCAGCCGTCGTGCTTCTGGCTATCATACTCGCCGTGTCTAACGGCAGCAGCGACTCAAATCACAGCATATTTGATTTCGACGGCAGCGTCAAAACAAACGAGGGCCGCATCGCGTTTCTGGAAAGCTGCGGCTGGCAGGTGGAATCCGACCCACTGGAAGTAAAGAACGTGCTGATACCCAAGGAATTCAGTGATATTCTTGTTGAGTACAACGAAATGCAAATAGCCTCCGGATTTGACCTGACGGAATATGCCGGCCTGACAGTAGAACAGTATACTTACAGGGTCACGAACTACGAAAACGCAACCGGCGAGGTAAATGCAACATTGTATATATATAACTCCCAGGTCATAGGCGG
>CAZSRK010000071.1:0-9751 GCA_964609305.1 uncultured Oscillospiraceae bacterium | reverse complement strand
CCCCCGACCTGCTGATTACAAATCAGCTGCTCTACCGACTGAGCTACACCAGCAGATCCAGCGAGAGATATAATAACAAACCGAAGAGGGTTTGTCAACCTGTTTTTTCATAAACACGATAACAAGAGGATAAAGGAAGAGGACAGATGACCCTTAAAGAACTATCCGGACAGTACCGGCAAAGCAGCCAACTGTGCCGTCAGCGGCTGCTCGAGATTCGCACACGGATAAACGACGAGCGGCTTTGCGAAATGGACAGGCTACTGCTGCGCAGAAGATGCACGATTCTTGAGTCCATGATGAGGGAGACGGCAGCGATATCAAAATATCTTGAGAACTATTATGGGGGTGAGGACGTCTGATAGAGAGCAGGGAGCTTGCAAATCTCGAGTATTCCTTACTGCGGAAATATCTGTGCATGGCCGAGGCGCCGGGAAAGAGCGCGGAATACAGGATTGCCCGCGCCATGTCCGAGGAGCTCACGCCGCGGCAGCGGCAGATGGTACGCATGTATTACATGGAGCAAAAGACAATGGAGGCCATCGCGCGCGAACTCGGCGTTGCGGTATCTACCGTCAGCAGGACGATAGCGAGGGGGAAGAAAAGGCTGCGCCGCTGCCTGCGCTATGGCGGCAGCGCGCTGCTTGACTGCGCGCGGGAAAAGCTTTATTGATTCAGAGCCGGCAAGATCTCTGCGCAATAATAATGCGAAGTTATACACAGGTCGGCTGTTTGTACATAAAAAGTGGATTTGCAAGGCAGAAGGTTTTATGATATACTGTGTCGAACTTTGACACATAAACACCGACCACGGAGAAATACGGAGATATGAGACGAAAAGCAGCATTCATAGCCTTTATATGCGCGCTGGCCGTGCTGTGCTCGTCCTGTGCGGACGACGCGGCCGCGCCCCATGCCGGCGCCGCGATCGAGACGATAGATCCTCATGCCGGACAGGTTCTCGTGTCTGACGGCATGGGCGGAACGATGTGGGTCACGGACTATGAAAACCTGGGCCGCAACGAATATGACACGGAGTGTCTCGGCAGGGACGGACAGTACATAACCTATGAGTCGGAGGAGCATATCGCGATGCGCGGCATCGACGTCTCGTTCTACCAGGGCGAGATTGACTGGCAGGCCGTGGCCGCCGACGGAGTCGAGTTTGCTATCATCCGTGCGGGGTACCGTGGCAGCACCGAGGGAGTCTTGAACGTTGACGAGCGGTTTGAAGAAAACTATACCGGCGCCATATCTGCGGGGCTGAGAGTGGGACTGTATTTCTTCTCTCAGGCTATAAACGAGGAGGAGGCCAGGCAGGAGGCACAGTTTGTACTCTCGTTGCTGAACGGACGGGAGCTTGACCTTCCGGTTTTCTTCGACTGGGAACATGTCACCCTGGAGGGCGAAGAGATCCGTACCGTTGATATCGACGGAACTACGCTCACGGATTGCTGTCTGGCCTTCTGTGAGGAGATAGAGGCCGCGGGACTGAGCGCCGGGGTATATTATTACCGCAGCCTTGCATACACCTATTATGAGCTGGACAGGCTCGAGGGGCTCACGCACTGGATGGCCTGTGCCGGCAGCACCCCGGATTATTACTACGACTTCGATATCTGGCAGTACAGCTTTGAAGGGAGCGTTGCGGGCATAGACGCGGATACCGATCTCAACCTCTGGTTCATACCGCGCGAAGACGTCGCGGGCGAGGAGATCGTGGAAACCGGTGAGTTCGGGGAGGAAACGCGGGACGATGCATACCTCACCTCCGCGGCGCTGCTGTATGAGAGCTATCTGGCGCAGACGGGAGCGGAGAGTTACTCAAACCTGAACCTGAGCGATGCGCAGCTCCTGGAGATCGCGCAGATACTCGAGGAAAACGGCCTGTGCGCAATTGACGCTGCGCAGATGCGCGCGCTACCGTCGGACGGGGCAGTTTCCGCCTTTGCGCAGAGTTATTCGCAGGGCGTGCCGGCGGTGCTGGAGATTTACGAGTTGTGCTATGACGGCGGCTATCTTCTGCACCGGCTCGAGCGCGATGAGAGCAGCGCGACCATAACGCTGACGCGGGTGGCATGGGACGGAGATACGCCGTATGTCACCTATTCGGAGCAGTACCCGATAACGGCGTTCGAGGTCAATGCCAGCTCGCTGTATTACGAGTACTACATGGCTGATAATCCCGAGGGAGGCAACCACGACGGCCACATCGATACGGAAATGAGTTTCCGGCTTAGCTGAAAAACGCACGGAGTAGCCTTCGTGCGTTTTTTGCATCAAATACCTGCCGGAGTAGCCTTCGTGCGTTTTTTGTAATAAAATACCTGCCGGATTGCCGCCTTACGCCTTTTTCCTCAAGGCCGGGAGCGTTTCCATGTATATTCATCCCAGACCTTTGACAGCGACGAAGGCCGCGCGGATCGCATTTGCAACGTCCGCGGCGCGGCTACAGTCACCGACGGCCAGCACGGGGATGTCCCCGGCCAGCGTCCTGATACGATCGACCTCTTCGCGCCGCGGCTCCATGCCGACGCAGTAGACGACCTCGCGGGCGGGAATGAGTCCTCCGTCAGCCAGACGCAGTCCGGCCTCCTCAACTGCCGTTATCTCTGCGTCCCTTATGTATCCGATATCCATCTCCGCCATTTTCTTTTCGACTATACGCGTAGGACTCCCGGAGCTGTAACCCTTCATATTGAGCTTTACAAGTTTTACGGACGAGGCGGTGTTCGCCAGCCAGACGGCGCTCTCCCCGGCGAACATGCTGCTGCCGAGCACAACGGTGTCGTCGTGGTGTGTGACACCGTCGGTGTAAACGTCGAGGATGTGTCTTGCCCTGTCTATCCCGGGCAGCGGCGGTACCTTTGCTCTTGCGCCAACGGCTGCAATTATAACGTCGGGCTGTATCTCCTGTATAAGCTCCGCGCTGAGCTGTGTGTCAAGGCGCAGCTCGATGCGCCGCTCTGCGATGCGCCGGATGAGCAGATCTTTATAGTTTTTGAAGTCAGTCTTGTAACAGTCGTTGTCGGTGAAGTTCATTGTGCCGCCAAGGCGGCCGCTCCTTTCGATGATTATGGGTATATGCCCGCAGTCCACGGCCGTGGTCGCGGCCATCATGCCCGCAACGCCGCCGCCGACGATGAGCAGCTTTTTCGCCCTTTCAACGACAGGCCAGCCGCCTTCCGGAGGGGCAAGCCCGCGCTCCGGGTTCACCGAGCACAGCACGACGGCCCCTTCGGCATGTGCGCGCGGTGGGGAGGTGACGCGCCAGTTTTCGAGATCGGCCTGTCCGCCGCCGTCGCAGTGTATGCACTCGCAGCAGCGCTGTATATCCTCCGGATGACCGGACATACACTTATTGGCAAAGTTGGGGTCGGCATATAGCTGTTTTGCCATGGAGACAAAGTCGCATTTGCCCTCGTCCATCGCCTTCTCCGCCTGCTCGGGGCTGTTGACGCCGCCAACGACGTTTATGAGCATCTCCGGTACGGCGGCCTTTATCTTTGCCGCGGTCTCAAGGTTCACCATGTGCGGGCTGTACTTGGTTGCGCCACCGCAAAAGCTGCTGTCATGCCTGTTATAGTGGCCGTCGGAGATATGAACGATGTCGGCTATACCGACAAGCCGTTTCGTAAACTCGATGCTCTGCTCCACGCCGTACCCGCCGGGGACCCCTGTCTCCTCGTCGGAAATGCGCACCTCGATAACAAAATCCTCCCCTCCGCCGCGGCGCACGGCTCGTATTATCTCGACGGGGAAATTGCAGCGCTTTTTCACGCTGCCGCCGTACTCGTCCTTGCGCTGGTTTGTTGCAGGGGAGAGGAACTGGGTTATCAGCCAGCCGTGGCCGCCGTGTACCTGAACGCCGTCAAAGCCGCAATCCCTGAAATAGCGTGCAGCGCGCTCAAAGCTTGCGCAAACTTGTCGCATGTCGCCTTCGTCGGCGGCTTTGACGATCTCCCCATTTTCACGGGTAAAGCCCATCGGCCCCAGAGCCGTCGGCACGCCCTCCGGCACTGCGCCGAGGCCGACGCGCATATTCCCCGCATGTGCAATCTGGACAATTGCCAGACTGCCGAGGTTGTGGATATCCCGGGCGATCCTGCGCCAGGTGTTCATCTTGGGGTTGTCGTAATTGTCGTAATCGACATACATTGTGCTGATAAATTCCGTATAGAACGGGTCTGTCTGAAACCTTATGTTCCAGCGGTCGGCCCACACTGTGTCGACCACGGTCTCGCCTATGCAGACGCAGCCGATGCCTCCCCGGGCCTGACCTATCTTATCCTCGAGCCAGTCCCGGGACACGACGATGCCGTCAGGGTTCATCATTATGCTCATGAGAGAGGGGGCAGAGATTATGCGGTTGCGAAATACCTTGCCCCTTATCTCGATCGGGGCAGTAAGGTGCCGGAAAAACGTACTCATTATATTACCTCCTGTGATAGGGCGCGTTGGTTCAGCCGCTTCTGGCAAGATAGTTGTCATAGGATATCTGCTTTATCTCGACGGCGCGGGCGATGCTCATGTCCTCAATGATGCCGGTATATTCATTCCAGGTCTCGTCGCTGAGCTCTCTCTGGCCCGTTATGAAGGTGTTGGTCATCTGCGTGACATAAGTGGTCACCTCGCTCATGATGTCGGAATACTCGCTCTTGAGCTCTGCGCTCATCTGGGCGTTATATGGGAACACATATTCCTCGTCCGCCTGAAGCCATCGCTCGTTGGCTTCAAGTATGAATGGCTGGAAATTTTCCATCAGGCGAGAGTTATAGTTTCTCATGGGACCGCTGAACTTGGTGTAAACGACGGCTGCGACCGTGAGGTTATATGTTTCGTGGTTCGTTATGAGCTCGGTAAGCTGCGGCTCACCATTTTCATCTAGCTGGCAGGTCTCTCCCACGACGCCGTAATTTGCAAGGAAGGTGCCCTACTCGGAATACATGAAATCTATCAGTCTCAGGGCAAGTTCTATATTCGAACAGGTTGTGCTGACCGAAGAGCCGACGCTGATGAGGTATTCCGCGTTGCGGTAATGCGCTGTGTCGCCCTCGTTTTTAACGGGGATGGTCGTGCCGACAAGCTCTATTTCCGGGTCGTCGGACATCTCCATTATCGTCTGCATCCGGTCGCGCTCGGTCGTGGCAGAGCCGATGGTACCGTTGACCCGCTCATCCATCGGTATGCCGCTCGAGGTCCAGCTTGTATAGTCGCGGTTAATGTATCCTGCGGCGAACCAGCGGGACATCATCTCCAGATACTCGCGGAAGCCGTTGTTTGTCGGTCCGAACTCGACGGCGCCGTCGATCACAATGAAGGGGTCCCTCGCTGTCTCCGTTCCCTGATAGCCCGCGGTTTCATATCCGGCGGACATGGTGTTGCCGGAGTCCACGCCATAGGGCGCCAGACCGTAGAAATCGCTCTTTCCAAGCTCGACGGTCCAGGCCTCGAACAACCGGTCATAATCGTCATATGTAACGGGCAGATCCATCCCGACCGCGTCGCACCAGTCCTTGCGGATATACGGCCCGGCAGAGACGCCCTCGGTTTCGACCCAGAGCATGTTAGCGCTCGGCAGGCAGCCGCTGTCGGTATACGACTGTATCACAAACTGCTAGTTGAGGGCCAGCGAGGCTTTGTAATTGGGCATGTGCTCATCCAGATATTCGGCAAGGTCAACTATGATACCATCAGCGATAGCTGCCTCTGCCCCGTCGGTGTAATACTGTGTGAAGCTGTTGATAATGTCGCAGTACTGACCGCCGGCGACCATGACGGAGAAGGCTTCGCTGGCCGTGAATATCGGCACGACCACGAATTCAAGCCGGATACCGGTCATCTCCTCGAGCTGTTTGTAATAGAAAAAGTCCTCGTACTGCACGTCATATGCCATGAGATAGGGAGGCTTCGCATCCCAGTAGGTGAATGAGACGCCCTCTTCCGTCAGGGGAAGCTGATACTCCACGAAGCCGTCTTCTGATCCTGCCTCGCCGGAAGGCCCGGCGGCCGGGGACAGCGCCGGCGTTTCGGCCTGCTCTGGGTACTGTGTTTTGTTGGAGACAGCCGGCTCTGTTGCACCGGGCTCCGACGCCTGCGTCCCACAGCCTGCCAGCAGGCTTGAGAGCATGATCAGGGCCAGTATGAGTACCGGCGCGCGAATATTGCGGAACTTCATTTCGGTCTCTCCCTTCGTTAATTTTCTATTGCTCGATTAAAGTATATTTTGCCGGTCGGGGAGAAGCAATTACCACAATCTGCGGCAGGGCGTCGGTACTGAAGAATACAGACAGACGCATGTATCCATATACGTTGTATAAATCCGTTTGCCAGGATCGGGCAACAGGGAACTTTTCAACTTCGTGAGATGTACTACAAAAACAAATTGGGTATGGACAATATCGTTCTAGTTTCACGGCTTTATATCAGAATATCCATAAATCATAATGTCGATTTATAAGATATACCCAAGATTACAAAATATTTGCCAGGAATATTGACATGATTTTTAATAACAGATATTCTGAAACCGGGAAAGGAGCTGATTTGATGGGCGACGGAGGGTTCGAGCTTATGCCTCCCGAGGAGTATTACCGCAGCCTTGAGCGCGAGCGCGGCAACGAGTACAAGAGACAGTACACACAGTCCGTTCTTATGAGTCTCGTACTCTCTCATGGGGACTGCCTGACCGACAGGGATTACAGGACGCTGAACGTAAACAAGATCATCCTCGGAAACGGGATGTACAAAGTGCTGATCTTCAGCGCCGAGTCTGCCGTGATAACGGATAAGGGAATACCGTTTCCAAACTCGCGCGAGTATGCCTATTATGTGCTTGCCAATGTATCGCAGGAGCTGCTCAGCTCCCATTTCGTGACCTATTCTGCGGAGGTCGGCGGGCGGTATGCGGCCCTGATATGCCTGCTCAACGGCGACCCGGAGGATATATTAAAAGAAATGGACAGGGAGATCTTCTCGATAATCCAGGATATTGTGCGCATCTGCCGCGAGCACGAGGTAACAGTGGAGTATTCTTACAGCTTGTTCCACGAGGGCGTTGCATCTATACCTCGGGCCTGGCGTGAGGCGGAGGAGCTGCGTCGTTTTGACGATTTCGCAGGTCAGCCTCTGCATGAGAGGCAGGCGCTGGCCCCCGGACGCGGCGGCCTTGCACTAACGGGAATGGAGAGGCTCAGACAGCTTGCCAGGGGCGTGTATGAGAGGCTGTGCACGGGAAACAGAGAGGACACCGGGCAGTATTTGGACACCGTCATACAGGAGTTGGTCTATACCGACAGGCACAGTGTGGAGGAGATTTTTCGACGCACGCGCATGCTGCTGTTCTTCCTGAATATGCTGCTGGAGCAGGACCCCGCGTTTGCGTCGGTAAGGGGTCGCGTGCTTGAGACTGAGGGCCTTGAGGAAATAAAAAGCCAGACCGCTCTGGAGAGCTTTCTGGCGGACAGGTTCGAATATCTGCGCGAGGGCATGGCCCTCCCTGCCGACAGGGCGGCGGAAAAGGCCCAGAGGGCAAAAGAGTATATAGACGCACATCTGACCGACGTCAATCTCAGTGTGACCTCCGTCGCCGGAGAGCTGGGGGTGAACCCGAATACTCTCTCGGGCTGGTTTAAGCGCCGGTATGGAATGTCGGTGGCGGAATATATACACAGCCAGCGCGTGAACCTGGCTGTCAGGATACTTACGACTACCAGACAGCCCCTTTCCGAGGTGTGTCGACGCTGTGGTTACGGCAATGTGAACACGCTCTACCGCGCGTTTGAAAAATATAAGGGGCGGTCGCCGACGCAATACAGACAGCGGAGGTAAAAATGTAAATACGGCAAAGGTGTGTGCACGAGCGCACACCTTTGCCGTATCGATTATAATAAGCTGCCCTGAGGGGCTATCACCGCTGTATAAGAAGCTGCGCGCAGTCTGCGTCCACACCGTAAAGAAGCGATAACAGCCGGTCCAGCTCATCCTGTTTCATGGTCGAGTACCAGCCCCAACCGTCAGCGGAATTGAGGCTGTCATAACCGGTGAAGAATATGTAATCATAGAAATCACCCTCCTCGGGCATTCCGGACAAATCTATCCGCCGGATCTCAAGCACAGGCTCGCCGAAAAGTTCATTCCTTATCGGGCAGCCGGACCAGCTCCCGCTGCTGAAATTGTCCCAGTTTATGACCTGTATCCTGTAAGCAAACTCGTCGCAGACAAAGCAAAGCTGCGGAAGGTATTCCATCCTCTGGTTTACATCGCCAAACATAATGTCGCTGGTGCGGCTTATTTGCCTGTAACAGTTTATAGACGAGCACAACTCGTAAAAATCGGCCCTGGCCTCCTCGTTGGTGATCTGCCAGACATTCGCGGGGATGGTTTCGTCGGAGGGGTAGGTATATCCTTCCATTACGAGCAGCTCGAAGCCGCTGTCAAAGTCGCCGGGGTACAACTCTCCTCCCGTCGGCGCGCCGGAGGGATCTGCCAGGGAGACGGCCCATATTACTGCCGTGAGCGCGAGCATAAGCACGTAAATAGACATAATAAGCAAAAGCCTTTTCAATATCTGATGAGCTTTCATGCTGGCATTACTCCTGCTGTGCCCTCGGTTATTCACTGGGTTCATCGAGTATTATAATTTCAAGCTGCCCGTTGGGCGAAGTCACCACGGCGTCGCTCGCGGGCATTGCCCGGAAAACCTCTGTTATCTCGATGTTGTCCGAAGATAGCTGCTGCACCGCGTCTTCACGGGAGGCTGCCAGCAGCATGAACACGAGCTGGCCGCCTGTAAAGTTTCCGTTTTCGTCGTAGTAAAAAGCGGAATAGCCGCCCGTCGACGTGTCGCCTGTGACCAGCTCCACATGACGGGGAACCTCTGTGTCATAGTTGAGGGTGAAGCTCACGGCGACATTGTAAAAAACGTCCTGGGACCGTTCAAGGCTGACTGAAGAAATATTAAACCAGTCATTATCTGCGGATGAAAGGACGTAAACGCCGTCAACCATCTCTCCTTCAAGAGACACGGAGACTTTATCTATCGCTGTCTGCACATATAGCAGAGCAGGCAGAATATAGACCGTGTCAGCAGGCTCTGCCGTACTGAAAGTATAATTGAGCAGGCTTCCGCTCACGGTAACGCCGTCGCTATACAGCTCGGTAGAAAAATCACTGATGGTCGAAACCCTCATGTCTCTCGCTATCTCATAGGAATCGTAGCTGCTGTAATCCACGTCGAGCTGAAAGCTATGGCCTTCATTTTCTGTGTCCCCGCTGCTCCAGAAGGATATAAGGGTTACGGCCATCACAATAATAAAAAGCATGAAAAGAGCTACTATTAACCAGCCGGCGATATTTGCTTTCATCTTAAAACCCCTTTTGATTCTGTTTTGGGGAAATTTTTGATTCTTCTGTGGTCGCTTTTAGAATTTTACTCTGTCGGAAAAATGAGACTGCTTTTCCTCCGGGGTAGCAGAAAAGTAGCCCTGCGGAGCATAAACAGTTGGTTGAGCAAACGCTTAGTTTGAAAGAGAAAAGTCGCTATCAATCAATTTTAGGATATCAGATACATATTTTTACGTCAATTGACAATATATATTAATATCCTCACATAGCACAGTGCAAAATATATAAATTATATATGCAAAATAAGAGCGAATTGTACGAAAAGTCTAATAATATGATCCATGTAAAAAACGACCCTGCGGCACTGCCGCAGGGCCGTTTTTATATTTTGCCGTATTTGGCTCAG
>CAZSRK010000070.1:0-9952 GCA_964609305.1 uncultured Oscillospiraceae bacterium | reverse complement strand
TCGACATCCAGGGCGTTGAGGACTTCCACGGCGAGATGGACTTCAAGGTCGCCGGCACCAAGACCGGCATCACCGCCATCCAGATGGACCTTAAAAACGACGGCCTGACCCATGAGATAATCAAAAACGCGCTTGAGATAACCCGCGAGGCCCGCATCCAGATCCTCGACGAGATCATGCTGCCCACGATATCCGAGCCGCGCAAGGAGCTGGCAAAGACCGCGCCGAAGATGATCTCCATGAAGATAAACCCCGACAAGATACGCGAGGTCATCGGCTCCGGCGGAAAGGTCATCCAGAAGATAACCGCCGACACCGGCTGCAAAATCGACATCGAGGACGACGGCTCCGTCTTTATCTCCAGCGAGGACATCGAAAACTGCCGCGCCGCGCAGAAGACCATCGAGAACATCGTCTTCGTGCCGGAGGTCGGCCAGCTCTACTACGGCAAGGTCGTGCGCATCATCCCGATCGGCGCTTTTGTCGAGCTGGTGCCCGGCAAGGACGGCATGATCCACATCAAGGACCTCGAGTTCAAGCGCACCGAGAAGGTCGAGGATGTGCTCAACATCGGCGACATGACCTGGGTCAAGGTCACCGGCATCGACGAGCGCGGCAGGGTCAACCTCTCGCGCAAGGACGCAATCCGCGAGCGGCAGCAGCTGGGTCTTGACGACTAATAAAAAACTGCGGAATATGCCGGCTCCCGGCAATTTACAATAAACCGCGGAATATGCATAACCACAGCGGCGCAGCCACAGGACTGCGCCGCTCTGTCTGTCGAAAAAACTGTTTGCACACGCAAAACGCTATGCCCCAATGGGGGAGCTCGAGGGGGCGCAAGCCCGTCTCGAATCGGATCGAATGCCCCGCAATGCCTTGCAAGGCAAGGCTTTTGCGGCGAGCGCAGCGAGGACTTTCGCACTGCCGCGCAGTGCGAAAGTAACGGCATTTTTCAGGCAGCCACAGGGTTGCGCTGCTGTTTTTTATTTTCCGCTCATCGTGATAAGTCGCGCTTCGTCCCCTAAGATATGATTTTTGTCAGAATTTATAAAAACAAATTGTTTTTAAATGCCTTTTTTGATATTATTGACTTGTAGAAAAATATTCAAGCTGGGCAGGGATTCCATCCGGCCGGAGATTTGCCGGCGGCCGAATAACTTCGCCGCTTGCCGCTTATCAAGCATCACCGCTTTATACGCCCGGGAAAGGAGCCGACAAAAGCTTTGATTAGGAAATTATTATCTCTTGCGCTGTCAATATGCTTTCTTGTGCTTTCCGGCTGTGAAAGGACATAGGCGGAGACGGACAGTCCCATTGTGCTGAAGCTGGCCTGCTGGATAAAGGACATGGAAATACAGTATCTGGTCGAAACCTATAACGCCTCTCAGGATACATATGAGATTCAGATCACGGACTATTACGACGGCGGTATAAGCGATGATTTGGACACCGCCTTCGCCAGAATGAATATCGAGCTCATCTCCGGGGATATACCGGACCTGTTTTATCTGGATTCGATGGACATAATGTCTCTTATCAACGCGGGTATTCTGGCGGATCTGTACCCGTATATCGAGGCGGACGCGGATTTTGACGAGGGCAGCTATCTGATGCACATCATCTCCCTCTTCGAGTATGACGGCGCGCTTTATGAACTTGCCCCATGTTTTCAGATTTCTGCCCTTTACGGGCCGCAGAGCTTTCTTGGCGATCGGACAGGCTAGACGATAGACGAATTTGAGGAATTTGACAGCTCACTGGAGGGCCCCGCCAACGCTCTGGCGCTTATCCGGAGCTCAATGCTGGGATACATGACACAGTACGCCGTACATAGCTATATTGATGTCGTGGACGGCACCTGCAGCTTCGAGAGCAGCAGCTTTGTACGTTGGCTGGAATTCATCGGCAGTTTTCCCGACGGCAGCACCTCCGACTGGGAAAACAGCATACTGTTTCCTGCCACCATGTTCTCAAGCGTTTCCGACTATACCTACCATCGGGAAAGCCTCCAGGATTACCCCGTCTATGTCGGATATCCCAGCGATTTCGCCGGAGGCCCATGCGCCTCGGCGCAGAGCAGCTTTGGCATTTCGGCCGCCACGGAATACCCCGAGGCCTGCTGGGATTTTATGAAGCTGCTGCTTGAGGAGCCGCAGCAGAGCGGTGTTATATCCTCTCTGGGCTTTCCCGTGCTCCGCTCTGCGCTGGACGCACAGTTTGACGCCGCGATGGAAGCCGACATCAGTCAGGACTCCATAACCTCGGAGGAGGCCGGGTACCTGCTCGCCCTGATTGACGGACTGAGCTATACGCGATTCAGATATGAAGACGTGCAGACGATAATCCAGGAGGAAGGCGAGGCCTTCTTCGCCGGGGATGCGACAGCCGAAACCGCAGCGGAGCGGATACAGGGCAGAGTCAGCATTTACCTGTCCGAAAAACAGTAGAAAGAGGCCGTAAATGATTGAAGAAAGCTATGTGCGGGCCGCGGGACGGCCGGTTTTAATACTGATAACATGCCTGCTTCTGTTTGCCTCCTGCGGTAAATCGGAACATGAAGATATACCGGCCGGGGACGCCGCCGCGCTGGAAGAGGCCGCGGTTGAAGCCGGCAGCGTATATGACTATACGCTTGTCGACGGGGCATTGTACGAAAACGGTGCAAAAGTGCCCTATGATATAACCGAGCTCAATCTGACAGGCTGCCAGTTATCGGATTTCGGCTTTTTGGAAGATTTCACAGCGCTGGAGCGGCTGTTTCTCGACGATACGGGCTTTGCGCAGCTCTCCCTGCTGAACGCGATGGAAAACCTGTATGAACTTAGCCTGACAAACTGTACCGATATAACCGACTGGACGCCTCTGGCAGAACTGTCAGGGCTGCGCAGCCTGTCGCTCGGCGGGACCGGGATAGAGGACCTCTCTCCTCTTGCAAATCTGACAGAGCTTGAATCCTTGTCTCTGATAGACCTGTCCGGCCCTCTGGATCTGGGGATCTTGAGTGGCCTGACCCGCCTGAAATCGCTTCAGCTATACGCGGATGCGGAGCTTTCCATACTCGGCAGCCTGCCGGAGCTGACACAGCTTGGCATCAACTTAGACCATAAGGCCGATTTATCCCCGCTCTCGTTGCTTGCAAACCTCCGCACGCTGACAATCGTCAACACCGGTGGCCTCAACCTGGAGCTTTCCCCCGTCTCCGGCCTGTCAGAGCTCATCGCTCTGAGTATCGCAGGCGGAACCGCCGACTTTGACTCTCTGGCCGGGCTTGTTAATCTCGAAAATCTGGTGATATGGGCCGACGAAAACTCCGTTTTTGAGGACATCGCCATCCTGAAGGACATGAAAAAGCTCTCCGGGCTTCAACTTTCTGCCGGAGAGATCGAAAACCTCTCAGAAATGGCGACCTATGAGCTGCCGGAACTGAGCCAGGCCGTTATTATTGCGGACGTCGATGAGGCCGTCGAGACCGAATTAAGGCTGGCTTTCCCCGACTGCAACCTGACTGTCGTCAATACGGGCGCTGCATGAGAGGCAGAGGTTCTGTTTAAAACTTTAAAAAATCGCCGCATCGCAATAATTCGCCAAAATTTTACAAACGCATAATCAAAATATATGAGGGCATGCTATAAGCGAAAAACTTGCAAAGGAGCGATTTTCGATGATAATAGACAGGATTGCCCTGATCCTCGCCATCATCGGCGGGCTCAACTGGGGCAGCATCGGCCTGTTCCGCTTTGATTTTGTCGCGTTCCTCTTCGGCGGCCAGACGGCTATTTTCAGCCGCATTGTATACACTCTGGTTGCCATCGCGGCGATCTGGTGTATAACACTGCTGTTCAGGCGTCGCGGCGAGGAGGCCGACGACGGCGTATACCACGGCGCATAAGCCGTCCTGCATTCAAATATACGCCTGTGCGCTCTTCGCGCGCAGGTCGTTTTTTTGCTTTGCGACAAATGCACCGTCCGGGGATATAATATCACAGCGGCGGCATTGAAGACGGCTATGGGGGATGCTATAATTATATTAGCAAGCTAATTTATGAAAGGAGCTCTCCGCATGACCGTCCAGTTGCTTATAATTCTTGCATATTTTGCCGTCACCGTGGTGATAGGCATACTGTCGTCAAAGCGGAGTAAGAGCTCCGTGAGCTTCAACGGGGCGCAGATGGGCCTTGCGGGCATCGTCTGTGCCTCTGCCGGCGAATGGCTCGGCGGCACGGCCACGACCGGCGTGTCGGAATACGGCTTTATCTACGGCCTGTCCGGAGCCTGGTACACGATAGCAAACGGCATTGGCGTCATGTTCCTGGCTCTGTGTTTTGCAAAGCTCTACCGCAGCCTTGGCTCCGTGACCGTACCGGGCCTCGTCGGCCATTGGTTCGGCCGCCATGCTAGGACCGTGTCCGCCGTGCTGCTTGTCATCGTCATGATGGCCGTCGGGCTGTCCCAGATGATAGCGGCGGGCAAGCTCGGCGAGAGCCTGCTGGGTCTTGATTTCAGCCTCACCGTCGTTATTTTCGCGCTTATTTTTATAGTATATACCCTTGCCGGCGGTATGAATGCCGTCGCCGCGACCAACAAAATGCATCTTTTCATCATGTACGGCGGGGTCATCCTTGCGCTGGTGCTTTCGGTCTGGAAGCTTGGCGGCTGGAGCGGTCTCACCGACGGACTGGACGCGGTCGAGGCGCGGGAAGGCGGCAACTTTTTCAGCATGCTCTCGATTGGCCCGACCCGGGTCAGCTCCTGGATAATCGCCTCTCTGCTCGGCGCATGTACGGCGCAGGCCGGCATACAACCCGTGCTCGCGGCAAAAGATGTGCCAACCGCCAAAAAAGCCTGTATCATAACGGCGCTGGTGGCCGCGCCCTTCGGTCTGTTCACGGCGCTACTGGGCATGTCGGCCCGCGTCATGTCCGAGAACGGGACGCTCCTGTCCGGCGGCGCTGTCGTTACCGATGCAAAGCTTGCGCTGCCCGCGCTGATGATGAACCTGCCGTCCATTGCCGGCGGGCTCGTGCTCTCGTCCATCCTCGCAGCTATACTCTCGACGGCCTCGCCTATCATCCTCTCCTGCGGCACCATGCTTACAAACGACCTTTACCGCGAACTTATCCGTCCGGACGCCAGTGACAGGGAGCTTCTGCGCGTATCCCGGCTGACCACGGCCGCCGCGGGCGTCATCTGCGCCGTTGCAGCGATATTGCTGGTGGATGCGGCCAGGGTGCTGGATATCGTATATGCGGCCTACTCTCTGCGCGGGGCGCTGTTCGTCGTCATACTCCTTGGTATCTACTGGAAGCGCGCCTCGGAAAAGGGCGCCTGCCTGAGTATGATACTGACCGGCGTCGTCGCTGTGGCCTGGCAGAGCTATAACCTTGTGTTCGGCACCTACCCTTTCGCACCCTGGTTCACGGAGACCTATGCCGCCGTCATTTTCGCCTTTATTTCGACAATTGTCTTCAGTTTGCTATTTCCCCGGAAAAGGATTACATAAAATCTGAAAATAGATATTATGTTTATTCTTCGGAGCGCCTTATTTCGGCTGTTTTTTCGTCTTTGCCACTGTAAACTTGAGCATACAGAGCAGCGAAATGGAGTGTAAAGCAATGCCAACCGTACTAAAGCGCCCAAGGAAAACAAAGGCAGGCATAGTTTTTGTGCCTGTCGACGAAATCACGCCCAACCCCGCGCAACCGCGCAAAATCTTCTCCGACGAGGGCCTGGCTGAGCTTTCGCTGAGCATCAAGCAATACGGCGTACTCAACCCGCTGACGTTGCGCATGCGCGGCGGTAAGTACGAGCTGATTGCAGGGGAGCGCCGGCTGCGCGCGGCGAAGATGGCCGGATTGTGCGAGGTGCCCTGCATCCTCATGGACGTGAATATGGAGGAGTCCAGCCTTATCGCGCTTGTGGAAAATCTGCAGCGCCGCAATTTGGACTTCATCGAGGAGGCTGAGGGGATAAGCCAGCTTATCCGGGTCTTTGGAATGAGCCAGGAGGAGTGCGCCCGCCGCCTTGGCAAATCGCTGTCGGCTGTTGCCAATAAACTGCGGCTGCTGCGCCTGCCGGCTGACGTTCTGGAGACGCTGCGAGCTGAGGGTCTTACCGAAAGGCATGGCCGCGCCCTGCTGCGCCTGCCCACGGCCATGGAACAGCGCGCCGCGCTTGAAGTGATAGTTCAGCAGCACATGAACGTGGCCGCTGCCGAACGCTACATAAGCTCTCTGCTCGAGCCTCCGCCCAAGGCGCCGGAGCCGCCGCGCAGGAAGGTCTTTGTGCTCAAAGACGTTCGCATTTTTCTCAACACGCTCGCGCACGGGCTCGATGTAATGAAACAGGGGGGCATAAACGCCGGCATCCGCCGGGAGGAGACGGAGTCGGAACTGGTGCTCACCATCAGTATACCCAAAAAGAAAAAGAGGGAACGGCCCCGCGTGGGGAAAAATAATCCCGCGTTTTCGGAAAGGGACCGGCCCCGTCAGATTTTTACGGATACCGGACATCTAAACTTCTGTCCTTGCCCCGCGCCACAGCAGGGCAAGACTTGTCACGGCAGCGATAAACTCTGTCACAGCAAAGGTGAGCCAGACATAGCCCAGCCCCGCGAAGTGGAAAAGCCATGCAAGCGGGACAAGCAAAACCACCTGGCGCAGCACGATTATAAAGACGCTGGCACGCCCTCTCTCTACACCCTGAAAGTAAACGACGACCATCATTACCAGCCCTGCCGGGACAAAGCTGAGGGATATCAGCCTCAGAGCGTGACAGCCGAGCTGCCTTATCGTATCGCTGTCCGAAAAAATCGACAGCAGCTGCTCCGGAACAGCCATAAAAACCACAGTCGCGACCAGCATGATCACGCAGGAGAAAATGGAGGAATACCTCAGCGTATCCTTCACCCGCTTTTCCTCGCCCGCACCGTGGTTGAAGCTTATCACAGGCAGGATGACCTGCTGCAGGCCCATAAGCGGGATGAAGAAAAATGTCTGAAGCTTATAGTATATGCCCAGGACAGTGACGGCGTCCTCGGTAAAGGATTTCAGTATAAGATTCAACCCTATTATATACAACGTATACAGCGCCTGCATCACCATTGAGGGGAGCCCTGCCCTGTATATATCGACGCATACCCTTATCCTCACATGCCCACGCGGACGGTAGGTCCTGTATACCGCGGCGCATACGATAAGGATCGCCGAGCTCCGGCAGGCCAAGCCTGCCGAAAATCAGGAGCGGGTCCAAAACCACATTGACGGCCGCGCCGGTGATCTGAGCCGCCATCGGGGTTACCATGTTTCCTTTCGCCTGCAATATCTTCGTGCAGTTTGCTTCTATAAACTGCCCGAAGGCCCCGATGAATATGATCTTCGCGTAGCATATCCCCTCTTGCCGGACGAGAGGCTGTTCGGAAGACAGCCTGTAATATCCATCTATGATCAGCAACCCAAGCGCCGCAAAGACAAGATAGTTAATAAGACCCAGAAATATACCGCTTTTCATTACAGCACCCTGCCGCAGCCGCTCCCCAGAACCATCCATGCGTGAGATAAGGATGTTGATGCCCGCACCCGTGCCCGTGGCAAGCGCCGTCATCAGAAGCTGTATTGGGAAAATGATGGACAATGCCGTAAGCCCAGCCGCACTGTAACGCGAGACAAAGTAGCTGTCAACAAGGTTATATACCGACTGTATCAAAAGGGCCAGCATCACAGGAGGCGACAGTCTCAGCAGCAGCCTTGCAATGGGGGTGTTCTCCACTGTATCACGTCCTTTCCGGACAATGATAAAGCATGGAGTAACTACACGGTCAAGTTTTTTTACTCGCTTTTCAGCAGGGCCCTGATCTCGCAGTAGTAATCGCCCAAATAGTCGAAGAGCTGCAGGCCAAGCTCCTCCGCAAAGAGCGCCTCGGCCGTCTCCCCATTGGCCTCCAGCCAAGCCAAAAACGGTGAAAAATCGGCCCTTTCATCCTGTATGTGCAGGACAAATACCGCATACATGCCGGCCGGAAGGGTGCATAGGTTTTCCGTTGGGACTTTTTTATAGTCGCTGTTTTCAATCATTAGATACTCCCTGCGCTTTATAAAGTCGCCCGAGCCAATCCCGTCCATATCCAATACATATCCGTACCGCCGCCTTATCGTCGGGGCGCTGCGCAGCTCGTCCTTTACAACCTCCTGCAAATTGGCGTGATACGACTTTTCATTCCTTTTTAAGCCGACGACCACGATCCGGTTGTCCAGCCACTTCTTTTCAATGCTCACGTTGTCTTTTCGGCTTTTGATGCGCTGATTCTCCTCGTCGTACCACTGGATATCGTCAGCGACCTGCCGGTAGTATTGGCTCAGACGTATCGCCTCCTGTCGGTAGTCCATAAGAAGCCGCGTTATCTGCTCATTATCTTTCAATTACAGTATCTGTTTTACCTTATCCAGCGGTATGCTCAGCTTCCTGCACGTCGTTATTATATCCAACTGCCACAGGCTCCACCGGGAATAATACCTGTACCCGTTGCCGGGGTCGATCTTATCCGGCACGAGCAGCCCCATTCTGGAGTAAAAATGCAGTGTGTCCTTTGATATGCCGGTTATTTTGCTTACCTCGCCTATCTGATAATATTCTTCTTTCATGTTCTTCCTCGTGGTGTGTACGTGTACGTGCCCTGGTTTTATTCTCTCTCCTCCGCTTGCCGGGGCATGTGGATGCGGGCAGGGAGCTGTTCTCTAAAAGCCTCTGGACGGACAGCGCCGAAAAGTGCAAAAGGCACGCCCGCGTCCCAGGCCGGGAGCGGGCAGTGCCCCTGATGTGGAAAGCATCCGGTTTAACAGCCGGGCTGCCGTTAAGCGGCCTTGGGACCGGACGGGCTTATGTATACAAAAACTCCGGCTTTTCGGGATATGCGGGGTATTTTGCCACCATCGGCGGCGGCGCGTCATGATCTCCGTCCGGAGGCGGCGTTCCCCCAATATTGTTTGTCATGATGAACAGCCTGTCCCCATATCGCCGGCTCAGATCCTCAAGGTCGGTACAGGAGCTCTGAAGGTCGACCATCTTCGCGCCCATCTCCACGATATCCCCCACCAGCGGGGCGACACAGCCGCAGCTGTGCTGGCATATCGTGATGTCCTGCGCGTTCATCGCGTCATAAAGGCGCTTTGTATGCGGCTTTACTACCTGCCGCCAGAGCTCCGGGCTCATAAATGTGCTCACGTTTGTACCTCAGTCGTCGTGATAGATGATAATGTCCGGGTGTACATACCGGCAGATTTTATTTATGAGCGCGATCTTGTAATCGGCTATCGCGCCAAGCATATCGGAGAAGTGCTACGGCTCGGAAATGACGTCGATCAGGCAGTTTTCCATCGTAGTGAGCATAGTCGCGCGCTCAAACAGTCCACAAAACAGCGTAATGCACACCAGCTTGTTTTCCGTATCCAGACGCTTGACGTCAGCCTCGAAGCCGGCCCAGTCAAAGCGCTCAACATTTTGGATGCGCACCTGGCTTTCCCAGTCCTCAATGTCGTCATAAATTGGCTTTTGTCCCGGCGTATAATGGCTCACGGCGGCGGTTTTTGACCAATGCACACCAAAAACATCGTATCCCTCTCCGAACATCGGCCTCTCGCAAACCGGCGCTGTCAGGTCCTCTATCAGTCCGCAGCTGTTGAGCGCCATGCTGTCCGCCGCAGGCGGCAACGCTTCCCCCTCGGAGCCGGCCTGTATCAGCGGCAGCCCTTCAGGCACATATTCATACACTTCCCGTCTAAGAAAATGCAGCAGATTCTCCTTTTTGGTCATGTCAAAACCCCCTCTTTTTATATTTTCCGGCTATCACTTTATATTGTATCATTATAAAGAAAGGGTAGCACGTAACGCAAGAGAAAAAGGGGATAAGGTACAATAATTTTCGCAAATTGAAAAGTAGATAAAAGAAGACATGGTT
>CAZSRK010000069.1:0-11107 GCA_964609305.1 uncultured Oscillospiraceae bacterium | reverse complement strand
ATAATCCGAACCCTTCACCTATCGGAAACGGGTTCGGATTATATGGGTTTGGTGCCGGTGGCGGGGGTCGAACCCGCACGCCATTGCTGGCAATGGATTTTGAGTCCACCTCGTCTACCAATTCCAACACACCGGCATATAACATGTCTGCTTATAATACTACAATCCGAAGACAAAATCAAGCTTCCGGAGAGAATAAATCGACACGGCGTATCTCCGTCGGCGGCTGGATGCCGAGGACGCAGGCCGCGCAGGCGCATCCCTCTATCCCGCGGTAAATCCGGCACACCGCCGCCGGCTCCGGCGCAACTATCGTTCCCTGCTCAAGCCTGAACCTGGCCCTGCGAAGGCTGCCGCCGCCGCACATTTTGACAAAACTCTCCCGCAGGCACCACAGTTCGAAAAATTCAAACTCCCGCTTTTCCCGTTCGTCCATCAGCTTTTCGGCCGTACCAGGATGCAGCTCTCGCCGCAGCTGCACGTCGCAGCCGACCGGAGCCTCACCCAGAGCGCAGAGCAGATGCTCCCCGCTATGGCTGAGCGAAACAAATATCCCCGGCCGTGACGGAAAAAACGGTCTGCCCTCCGACGTTTTGCCAATGGCGGGCATGCCGGCGCCATACTCCCGTTCAAACGCGACGGCCAGGAGACGGCGCACCGCCGCGGAATCATCCTCAAGTGCATATTGTGTTTTAGCGTACCACAGGGTCATGGCCCGCACCTCCGTGAGCGCAACCTCTTATGCTTCTTCCCGCCGCAAGATATCATATCATACTTTTGGAAAAAGAAAAAGTAACAAAAAGTATACCATTTTCGTCAGATATATGTTATCATAATTTAATTAGGAGTCACTGCATTTTGTGCCATAAAACGGAGGTGAGGCAAAGGATGAAAAAGCTTGCGGGTCTGCTGGCGCCGCTTGCTGCCGCGGCAGTCATAACGCTGACGGGCGGCTGCGCGCTTTTGTCCCCGGACGAGCTTTATTCTCTGCCGCAGCCTTCCGAAGAATATGTCGTTTTGCAGGAGCTGATAGACGACGAGATTGAGGCCGGATGCGAGTATTCCGCACCGTCTTCGGGCAGTTATACACAGATCGTGCACACCGGCGACCTCGACGGTGACGGCAGCGAGGAGGCGGTCGCCTATCTCCGCGACCCGGACGGCGTGGCAAAGATATGCATCTATGACAGTACTGAGGACGGATTTCGCCTCGCCCTTACTGTATACGGAGAGAGCGGCGCGATAGACAGCGTGGAATACGCCGACATGAACGGCGACGGCTGCGCGGAACTTATCGCCGCCTGGCAGGGCGCCGGCGAAAACAGGATCGGCGTATATTCGCTTCTCGACTTTTCCGGCACCTCGCTGCTGTCGATGGGCGGGACGGCCTTTCGTGTCGCCGACATGAATGGCGACAGCTCGTACGAGCTGCTCGTTCTGTACACGGACGGCCATGAGGGCAGCTCCGTGAACATGTTTGAGCTTGGCGCTTCCGGTATGGAGCAATCGAGCGCAAAACTCTCCAGCGGCGTGACGGAGGTCGACAGGCTGCGCACCGGCCTGCTCTCCGACGGCGTGACCGCGCTGTTTGCCGAGGGCAGCGGCGGTGAGAACAGCATCGTAACCGACATTTTCATCGCTTCGGAGACCGGGATCAGAAACATAACTGCCGATGAGCAGTCAGGCGCGAGCACCACGTCAAGGGAATATGCGGTCTACGCGACAGACATCAACGGCGACCGCATCCTCGAGGTGCCGATGGCCGTGGCTCTGGAGAGATACGACGAAGATTCGCCCATATACTACATCTTCGACTGGTACGCCTTTGACAGCACCGGCCGCCGCGCGATGACCATGTCGACGTATCACTGCTACTCTGACGGCTGGTACATATCCCTACCCTACGGCATGCGCGACGGGCTTCTCGTCCGCCGCGAGGACAGTGTCACCGGAGAACATGCGGTTGTGCTCTCGATACGCGACTCCGGCACAGGGGAGGCTGTCGACATACTCACAATCTACACCCTGACGGGCGATAACCGAAACGACCGCGCGGAGCTTTCCGGCCGTTTCGTCCTGACGGAGCTTTCCGGCACAATTTACGCCGCGAAGCTGCATGAAAGCTCCCCATACACCGAAGAAGATGTGAAGGAGATCTTCGACGTTATCTTTACCGAGTGGAACTCCGGCGCCCTGTAAAGGAGGCATATTTACAACATGAAAAAAGTTTTGGTTCTTGAGGATGAATCCAGTATACGCAGTTTTGTCGTCATAAATCTCAAACGTTCGGGATACGAGCCCATCGAAGCCGAGACCGGGGAGCAGGCCCTCGAGCAACTGCGCAAAAACCCGGATACCCGCGTTGCACTGCTCGACGTCATGCTTCCGGATATCGACGGGTTCGAGGTCTGCCGCCGTATCCGCGCGAGCGACTCGAAGATCGGCATAATCATGCTCACGGCCAAAAGCCAGGAGATGGACAAGGTCACGGGCCTTATGACCGGCGCCGACGACTATGTCACCAAGCCCTTCTCCCCGGCGGAGCTCACCGCGCGCATCGACGCGCTCTACCGCCGCACGGGCGGGGACGCCGAGGAGGCCGATTCCGGCGAACTGCGCCACGGTCCCTTCCGCCTTAACACCCGCAACCGCACGCTGGAGAAAAACGGGGAACGTATAAAGCTTACGCAGATCGAATATTCGATAATGAAGCTTTTCATGGACAACCCCGGCAAGGCCCTCTCGCGCGAGGACATACTCAACGCCGTCTGGGGCCGCGACTATTTCGGGGAACTTAAAATCGTCGACGTCAACATACGCAGGCTGCGCATAAAGATTGAGGACGATCCCACCATCCCCGCATACATAACCACCGTCTGGGGATACGGCTACAAGTGGGGATTTTAAGCGCGCCGGAAACAGCTTTTTGCCTTTTCTTTTGCGCTGTGCCCGCGCTGTATTGATATCCGGGAGAAAGGAGTTCGGTTTTGCTGAAGCTAAAACTCAAAAAGAAGCAGAAGCCTGCCGGCATCAAGGGCCGGTGGATGCTGTCCGGCTCGCTGACCGTATTCCTGATAATCGTAATCGCGGTCGCCGCCTTCTCCCTGGTCATCTATAACCATTACTATTCCAGCATGCGCACAGGGCTGGAGTCCAAGGCGCGTACCGCTTCGGACTTCTTCTCATCCTACGTCTCGCGCACCTATGCCGAATACCGCCAGAGCGCATACGACTATGCGGAGTCCTTCGAGGATAAGGATATAATCGAGCTGCAGTTCGTGAACACCCGCGGCCGGGTCGAGACGTCCAGTTACGGTATAACCGCCGGCGCTTCCCAGGCGACGCCGGATATCTCCGAGGCGCTTGAGACCGGCGAGATAAGTTATTGGGAGGGACGGCTTTCAAAGACGGGCGAACACGTCATGGCTGTGTCCGCACCCATATTTTCAAACGACACCGTGGTCGGCGTGATGCGCTATGTAACCAGTCTGCGGCTCGTTGACCGGCAGATATCCGTCATCGTGCTGATTGCGGCCGGTATCGGTCTGCTCATCGCGCTTATCGTCGTCATATTCAACATATGTTTCATCCGATCGATAACCGTGCCGATACTTGAGCTGACAGACGTTGCGTGGCACATCGCCGAGGGCAGCTATGGCATCCAGGTCGAGAAAAAACATGACGACGAGATAGGCGACCTGACCGATGCGATAAACGAGATGTCGCAGAAGATAAGCCAGTCCGAGCAGATGCAGACGGAGTTTATCTCCTCCGTCTCCCACGAGCTGCGCACCCCGCTGACAGCAATCACCGGCTGGAGCGAGACGCTGCTGTACGACGAGGCCATACAGGGCGATTCCCGCCGCGGCGTCGAGATCATCTCAAGCGAGGCCGAGCGCCTGACAAAGATGGTCGTCGAGCTGCTCGAGTTCACGCGCATACAGGATGGGCGTTTCGTTCTGAACGTGCGGCCCATCGACATCGCGTCCGAGCTCGAGGACTCTATATATACATACCGCGAGCTTCTCAGGCGCGACCAGATCGAGCTTCGGTACATTCCGCCGGAGGACGACCTTCCCATGATAATGGGCGATCCCGAACGGCTCAAGCAGGTGTTTCTGAATATTCTTGACAACGCCGCAAAATACGGCAAAAACGGCGGAAAAATCGTCGTCGCCATGTCGCTGGAGGGGGAGTTTATCGCGATCAAGACCCGCGACTATGGCCCAGGAATCCCCGAAGACGAGCTCCAGCACGTCAAGAAGAAGTTCTATAAGGGCTCCTCCCGTGAGCGCGGCAGCGGCATTGGGCTTGCCGTCTGCGACGAGATCGTCTCCCGCCACAACGGGCGGCTGGAGATCGCAAACGCCCGCACGGGCGGCTGTATAGTCACCGTTTACCTGCCCATAATCCAGGAGCAGGAATATACCATATGAAATAAATCAAGGAGATCCCGTTAATGTCAAACAAACCGAAAGATTTCCGCACCTCCATCGGCGGCCAGGCTTTGATCGAGGGCGTGTTGATGCGCGGGCCAAAAAAACAGGCCATTACCATCAGAAAGCCCGACGGCGAGCTGGAGCTGAAGGTCGAAGAGCTTAAGCTTATCAAGGACAGATACCCCATCCTGGGCTGGCCGCTGATCCGCGGCATTGTAAACTTTGTCGACTCACTTGTAAAGGGCATGCAGGCCGTCACCTATTCTGCCAGCTTTCTGCCCGAGGAGGAGCAGGAACCGGAATCCAAGCTCGACAAATGGATCGAGGACAAGTTCGGCGGAGAAAAGGGGCAGCGCATCATCATCGGCATCGCCGTCGTCCTGGGCCTGGCTCTGGCCGTTGCCCTGTTCATACTGCTGCCGACTCTGCTGGTCGGTCTCATTCCCGGGATAGAAGGGCATGTGACGCTGCGCAGCCTGCTCGAGGGTATAGTGAAGCTGGCCATTTTCCTGCTGTACATGTTTTTGTGCACGCGGGTCAAGGATGTAAAGCGCATGTTCTCTTACCACGGGGCGGAGCACAAGTCCATTTTCTGCTATGAAAAGGGCCTGCCGCTGACCGTTGAGAACGTGCGCGTGCAGAGCCGCTTCCATCCTCGCTGCGGCACCAGCTTCCTGCTGGTCGTCGTGATCCTCGGCGTGTTTCTGGGCTTTCTCATCCAGGCGGACAACACGCTGCTGCGTATGGCGCTGCGCCTTTTACTGCTGCCGGTGCTGGTCGCCGTCGCATACGAGATCAACCGCTGGGTCGGCCGGCACGACAATTTCCTGTCCGTCGCGCTGGCTTGGCCCGGAAAGCAGCTTCAGCACCTGACCACCTTTGAACCGGACGACAGCATGATAGAGTGCGCGATTTCCTCTCTGGTAGCTGTCATACCCGAGGAAAAGGGCTCGGATGCTTGGTAAAAACAGAAAAAGGGTTTGGGGAGTAAAGCGAAGATATGAAAACATACGGCGATTATTATATAGAGACACGCCGCGCGTTCAAAGAGGCCGGGATAGAGGCATACAGCCTTGAGGCTCGGCTCCTCGTTGCGCACGCCGCCGGGAAAACGATGGAAAAGCTCGCGGCGGATATGAACCTGTATCCGGCCGCCTCAACGGGGCAAAAAGTAAACGAACTTATAGAGCGCCGGCTCACCGGCGAACCTATCGCCTATGTCACGGGAAGCTGGGAATTCTACGGGCTTCCGCTGGTCATCGACAGAAGCACGCTCATCCCGCGCGTCGACACGGAGGTCGTCGTGGATACCGCGCTTGAGATTCTCCGCTCGCGCGGGAAAATGGACGCGCGCGTACTCGATCTCTGCGCCGGGAGCGGCTGCATCGCCTGCGCGATAGCAAACGAACTGCCGGCAAGCCGCGTCGTTGCCGCAGATGTAGACCTAAACTGCGTCAGCGTATGCCGGCGCAACGCGCTTCTGAACAACCTCAGCCCCCGCGTGACCGCCATCGACGCGGACGCGACGGCTTCGCCGCCGATGCTCATCGGCAGCTTTGACATGATAGTTTCAAACCCTCCTTATATCGCCTCCGCCGAGATAGACACGCTTGACGACTCCGTCCGGCTGTACGAACCGCGTCTGGCCCTTGACGGGGGGGAGGACGGACTGCACTTCTACCGCGAGATCATACGGCGCTGGAAAAACGTCATCCGCGACGGCGGTTACCTCGTGTTTGAGGTCGGCGATACCCAGAGCGGGGAGGTCCAGAAGCTGCTGCGGCTGGCCTCATTCCGGGACGTCTCCGCCGTTAAGGACACCGCCGGCATAGAGCGCGTGGTCTACGGGCGGGTTTGAGAACAGGCATAAAGAGTATATACAGAGGAGAGAAAACATGGCCGAAAAGAAAAAGGCTCCCATAAGCACCGTCGGACAGGCCGACGATAAGAAAAAAGCCCTCGAGACCGCAATAAGCCAGATCGAAAAGGCCTTCGGCAAGGGCGCCATCATGCGTCTGAGCGACGATATCCCCGTCAATGTCGAGGCGATATCGACCGGCTCGCTCTCGCTGGACTTCGCGCTGGGCATCGGCGGCGTGCCCCGCGGCCGCATAGTCGAGATATACGGGCCCGAATCCTGCGGCAAGACGACGCTTGCCCTGCACATAGTCGCCTCCGCGCAGAAAAACGGAGGGGAAGCCGCCTATATCGACGTCGAGCACTCGCTCGAGCCCGCCTATGCCCGTGCGCTGGGCGTAGATATCGACAATCTGCTGATCTCCCAGCCGGACACCGGCGAGCAGGCGCTGGAGATAACCGAACAGCTCGTACGCTCCGGCGCGCTTGACGTGGTCGTTATAGATTCCGTCGCGGCCCTGCTCCCCCGCAGCGAGCTTGAGGGCGAGATGGGCGATTCCTCAGTCGGCGTCGTCGCGCGCCTGATGAGCCAGGCCCTGCGCAAGCTGGCGGGAGTCGTGTCCAAAACGGGCTGCATCGTCATATTCATAAACCAGCTGCGCGAGAAGATCGGCGTCATGTACGGCAACCCCGAGACGACGCCCGGCGGCCGTGCGCTGAAATATTTTGCCTCCGTGCGCATCGACATGCGCCGCATCGAGACACTCAAAAACGGCAGCGAGATGATCGGAAACCGCACCCGCGCCAAGGTCATAAAAAACAAGGTCGCACCTCCGTTCAAGGAGGCGGAATTCGACATCATCTACGGCGAGGGGATCTCCAAAGTCGGCGAGATAATCGACCTGGCCGTCAAGCTCGACATAATCGAGAAGGGCGGCGCGTGGTTCACCGTCGGCGACACGAGACTCCAGGGCCGTGACAACGTCAAAAACTACCTGCTCCAGAACCCCGACATCATGGCCGATATCGAGGCGCAGGTCCGCGCAAATTACTCAAAGCTCATGACCCCGCAGGCCAAGAAAGCCGCACAGGCGGCCGGCCGCGCCATCGACGTATCCGCCGACGGCTTCGAGGGCTGAAATGTCTGTTGAAGAGACGAAAAAGCGCGCGCTGCGCATGCTTGAAAGACGCGATTACGGCAGCGCGGAGCTTGTATCAAAGCTGATAGAAAAGGGCGAGCCCGCCGGGGACTCGCAGGCCGTGGTCGACCGTCTGTGTCAGCTCGGCGTTATCGATGACCGCCGCTTTGCGGCCATGCTGGTGCGCAACTGCGCGGCAAAGGGATATGGCCTCGCCCGCGCCAGGGACGAGCTGTACAGGCGCAGGATACCGCGGGAGCTGTGGGACGAGGCCCTTGACGAGCTGCCGGAATCCGACGAAACTCTCGACAGACTGCTCGGGAACCGACTGCGCGGCAGCGATATCTCCGACCGGGCGGCCGTCAAGAAAGCCACCGATGCGCTGCGCCGACGCGGATTTGGCTGGAGCGAGATAAGCTCCGCCGTCGAGCGGCTGCGGGAAAATTACCCGGAATACTGAAACAGGGACTGAAACCATATGTCATACAGGATTGCCATGATCTCCCTTGGCTGCGCCAAGAACCTGGTAAACAGCGAGCAGATGCTCTGGCGGCTGTGCGAGGCCGGGCACACCATATCGCCCGATGTCGACGGCGCGGACGCCGTAATCATAAACACCTGCGGCTTTATCGAGAGCGCGAAAAGCGAGGCCATCGACAACATACTCGAGATGGCACAGCTCAAAAAAGAGGGGCGCGTCAAAAGGATAATAGTCACCGGCTGCCTGTCGGAGCGCTACCGCGACGAGGTCCTCGCCGAGCTGCCGGAGATAGACGCGCTTTGCGGCGTTTCAAACTACGGCGATATTGACGCGATCGTCGAAAAGGCGATGCAGGCGCCCGAGGGCTGCCCTGTTACGAGCTTCGGCGACAAAAACGCCCCGATCGAGGAGCTTGACCGCATTGTGACCACCGGTCCCGGCTGGGCCTATCTTCGCATTGCCGAGGGCTGCAGCAACCGCTGTGCTTTCTGCGTAATTCCCGACATCCGTGGGCGTTACCGCTCCCGCAGGCCGGAAAGCGTGTTGGAGGAGGCCCGCGCACTGGCACAGGCCGGTGTAAAGGAGCTTATCGTCATCGCACAGGATATAACGCGCTATGGCCTGGACCTTGAGCCGAAGTGCTCCCTTGCGCAGCTCGTGCGCGAGCTGTGCCGCATTGACGGGATCGAGTGGGTACGGCTGCACTATCTGTACCCTGACCTCTTCACTGACGAGCTGATTGACGTCATCGCTTCCGAGCCGAAGGTCGTAAAGTATCTCGACATCCCAATCCAGCACATAAATAACGATATTCTCCGGCGCATGTACCGCCGGGGCACGGGCGACCAGATACGGGAGCTTTTTGCGCAGCTTCGCGACCGTATACCGGATCTCGTCATCCGTACCAGCCTTATCGCCGGGCTCCCCGGAGAGACGCAGGCAGAGTTTGAACAGCTTTGCGGCTTCCTGCGCGAGGCAAAGCTTGAGCGCGCCGGCGTCTTTCCCTTTTCTCCGGAGGAAGGCACGCCTGCCGCCGCGATGCCGGACCGGTGCAGCGCGGAGGAGGCCGAGCGCCGCGCCGGGCTCATAATGGATATACAGGCGCAGGTCATGGATGAATTCTGCGACCGTCAGCTCGGCAGAACGCTGCGCGTACTCTGCGAGGGATACGACCGCTTTGCAGAGCTGTACTATGGCAGGAGCTGGGCCGATTCCCCGGACGTCGACGGCAAGGTATTTTTCACCGGCCCCGCCGTGCCCGGCGAATTTGCCAGCGTTAAAATAACTGATATTCTCGACGGCGACCTTCTCGGTGAGATCGCCGGGGACTGAGGTGATCGCAATGACGACTGCAAACAAGCTTACGATACTCAGGATAATTATAATACCGGTGTTCCTGCTGGTGCTGTATCTGGAGGTGACCGCGTCAAACTACATCGCGCTGGTCGTGTTCGCGCTGGCCTCTGTCACCGATTTCATCGACGGATATATTGCGCGCAATTATAATCAGGTGACCGACTTCGGTAAATTCATGGATCCGCTGGCGGACAAGATGCTCGTGTGCGCGGCGATGTGCTGGTTTGTGGAGATCGGGCAGATGCCCGGCTGGGCTCTGCTGGTCGTGCTCTTGCGGGAGTTTGCGGTCTCCGGCCTGCGCATGATAGCCTCTGACAAGGGCCGCGTCATCGCTGCCGGCTGGTCGGGTAAGGTCAAGACCTTCTCGACGATGATCTGCATCATGCTCATGCTGCTGCCTATCCCCGATGTCCTCAACTGGCTGTGTGTGGGCGTGATTGTCGTAACAACCATATATTCCGGCATTGAATATTTCATAAAAAACCGCGACATGCTCGCCTGAACAGAAAAGGCTCTATGGCATCCATGCGTTTATGCGCTTAAAAGTTCCCTTTTAAGTAATGGGACCGTTTGCGCTTTGAAGAGGGAGGAACTGCAAGCTATGACGCATGAGCAAATCAAATATTTTCTTGAGGTGGCCCAATGCAGGAATTTTACCTACGCGGCCAATCGTCTTTATATCTCCCTGCCAAGCCTTTCAAAAAGCATCAAGGCGCTGGAGAAGGAGATCGGCGTCCCCCTTTTCTTACGCAACAATCGCGGTGTAGAACTCATGCAGGAGGGAAAACTGCTCTTTGACACCATAGAACGGCCCTTTTCCCAGTTCATCACAACCTATGACCGCGTCTCCGCCAATCTTCGCGCGAAACGCGCGACTTTTTCTATCGGCGTCAGCGCAGGAGAATGTGTGAATCCCGGACTGCTGTCCATATGCAGGCAGATGAACAGCAAATATAAGGGCCACACACAGTTTGTAATTCGCGCAAAGCCTGTGGATAACCTATATAGCGAATTGGTACGTGGAAATTTGGATGTAATTATTATCGACGAGATATCTATCCGAAACATCGTCAATGTCTCTTACCGTCCGCTCAGTGAAATAGGATTAATTTTAGCTGTCGCGAAAAACCACCCGTTGGCAGGAGAGAAAAACGTGACCCCTGACGACCTGCGCGACGAGTGTTTTATTGTAATTACCCCTAATAACAGTAGCAGCAAGGTGGATGCTGTTACCAGAATGGAGGGCTTTTCGGCGGAATGTATCTATGTGGACGACATTCAAAGTGTGCTGTTGACGGTAGCCGCAGGAGCAGGGGTCGCTATCCTTCCGGATAACGCGGAATTATATGGCGGCGACGAAGTGGAACGCATCCCTATCACGCCCTCAAGGGAAGAGCTTGTCCATGATTGCGTTGCCTGGTTAAAACACCGTCAAACCCCGATACAGGAGGAGTTTGTCAATTTGCTTTTACAGGCGCACGTGACTCAACAACATGGCGGCTGAATGGGCAGGAGCTTCTAGTCTCACCAAACATTTGGACAAGCGGTCGTTTGGCCCACAGAAATCACAATGTTCAAAGGCAGGGAATCTAGGATTCCCTGCCTTTCTTTTTTTTCAATACTGAGCTACACTTCCGTTATTGCACGGATATCAGGCATAATATAAAATAACTTCGTATCCAAATTAAGTATTTTAATTTACTTTGCTTGCAAAAGCAAACAGAGTGCGACTTATATTTGGTGGATATGCGGGACGGCGGGAATGCCCTTTTTGTTGTGGAATGAGTTTGATATTATCGGCAGCTGTGGTATACGGAAGATGGGTAATCCCGTAA
>CAZSRK010000068.1:0-11110 GCA_964609305.1 uncultured Oscillospiraceae bacterium | reverse complement strand
CTTCATTCACTCCAGCGACTGCAAACTAATTTGCGAAAAATCCTTGACACTACCAGGGGCAGAAGTAATTCTGACTTGCCGCAAATGAATAGAATTATAGGGCATGTGGGTCGAAAAACTTTATTGGGAGGCGTAAATATGCTGCAAACCGCGTTTATGCTGCTTATGAGCAGCGCTTTCCTGATGCTAAAACTGGGTACAGGAACCGGTTCTTTCCCAAAACCTCTCAGCCCGGAAGAGGAACGGGAGTGCGTAGAAAAGGTAATGGCGGGAGATCTGGAAGCGCGTAATAAGCTGATTGAACATAATTTAAGGCTGGTAGCGCACATCATCAAGAAGTACTATACGATGACTGACGATCAGGACGATATTATTTCCATCGGTACCATTGGTCTCATAAAGGGGGTTTCAACATATAGGCCGGATAAGGGGGTAAAGCTTGCCACATATGCGTCTAAGTGTATTGAAAACGAGATACTCATGTATTTTCGCTCACAGAAAAAGTCGGCCGGGGTACTGTCGCTTTCCGACACGCTGGATGCCGACGATGACGGCGGTAACCTCAGCCTGATGGATGTAGTGGCCCAGGATGAGGACCTGCTTGAGAGCATAAGTGCGGAGGAGACTGAACGCGAGCTCAGACAGTACATTTCCACTGCACTGGATGCCAGGGAATCCACGGTGATAGAAATGCGTTACGGCCTTGCCGATGGAGGGCCAAAAACGCAAAGGGAGGTCGCCGCCGCCTGCGGCATAAGCCGCTCATATGTATCACGTATTGAAAAAAAGGCGCTTGAGAAGCTTCGTGACTGTTTTGAAAAAGACAATGTGAAATAAACAGTTGACCCCTGTGTGCTTATTTGTTAAAATATATTTGATATGCAAACTGTTTGCAACAAAGGACACAGAAAGGAGAAAAGCGTGAAGATAATCGATCTTGAAACCCATTATGCCGTTGAGGAGGCATACGCGCTCAAGGGAGAGACAATAAAGGGCTATTCGGACACATCCGAAAATGTCGGCGGAGTCAAGGTAGACCCGCTTCAGAGAGTGCTCAGCCTCAATAATATAGAAGAGCGGCTCGAGCATATGGAAAAGGCGGGGATAGATGCCTGTGTCATGAGCCACCAGGCTGGTATTGAGGCTGCCGAGCCTGAGCGTGCGGTAGAGCTTGCAAGGCTTGCAAACGATAAACTCTATGAGATAACGCAGAAATACAAAGGCCGGGTGTACGGTTGGGCTGCGCTGCCCATGCGTGCGCCGGAGGCGGCCGCCGAAGAGCTGGAGCGCTGCATAAAGCAGCTTGGTTTCTTCGGATGGAATGTTTACTCCAACTTTAATATCCGCGAGCGGTTGGATGATCCGATGTTCCGTCCGGTGCTTGAAAAGGCCAATGAGCTGGGGTGCGTGACATACATACATCCGACTGCGCCCAACATGGATGAATACCAGGGCATCGGGCCGACGCTCTGGGGAGGTGTGGGTTATGCTGCGGACACCTGTCTGACGTTGGTTCGTATGATGCAGGTCGGTATTTTTGACGAGTTTCCCAACATAAAATTTGTCCTTGGTCATCTTGGCGAAGGCCTGCCCTTTGTTATGAAACGCATGAGCAACGGACGTCTTGACGGGAATAAGAAGCACGATATCGACTACTATCTGACCCACAACATCTGGGTTACTTTCAGCGGTAACTATGACCCCGCATCCTTCCGCTGTACCCGCGATGTTATCGGCATAGACCGTATCATGTTCGGGTCGGATTATCCGATGGAGCCCTTCGAAAGAGCCAGTGAATTCCTTGCGGGTCAGCCGCTGACAGTTTCCGAGAGGGAGCTTGTCTGCAGCGGCACAGCCCTGTCGCTGCAAGGTGACAGAAAAGATCTGTTCATCTGATAAAATTAAACCGGAGCTTTCGCTCCGGCTTATGCTTATTACTCATCTTCGGGCGACAGGAAAGCAATCGCATCCTCCGCACAGCGGCGCTGCTTATCTGTGAGCGGGACAGATGCGTTCTTGTGGTCAAAGCTGTCGATAAACCCGGTCAGGGATGCATCAAGCGCGTCGGCATACCTCAGGCACAGCTCGGTCACATCCGCTCGGAAATCGACGTACTTTTGTTTTGAGAACGTTACAGATGCGCAGCGGAGCAGGCTAGATGCATGGCCGAGGCAGAAAAACTGCTGCTGACTGAATTTTTCACGGAAATCTGTGTCTGACTGCCACAGGTACACTGTGTTTGAGATTATGCGCTCGTTAAAAGCCGAAATACGGCGGCATATAAAGCAATCGTCAGCGCAGGAGAACAACGGATCCTCCTGCGCAGATTTTTTCCCGAAAAGCGCGCGTCCGCCTTCCCCGGGGGCGGCGAGCAGTTCGCGCACAGCGCGCAGCCTTGTCTGAAGCGTCAGCGCCAGAGGCAGCCTGTTTTTCATGGCAAGCAGCATATTGCCGTGGCGCCCGCAGAAACCCAGCCTGTTGGTCTCAAGCCTTATATCTGGTTCCATCATGGCGGGGCCGAGTATATACTCAAGAGAGCTTTTCTCCTGCTGTGAGTGGAGTGCACATAGCGGACAACCGCATTTAGCGTCAAAGGTCTCGTTGATGGGGATTGAATATATTGTTTCGCCCATATGGGTAAGCCTCCTTGAAAAAGCACCGTATTTCGATTATAATAACAAAATCGAAATAATTATATATTTGCGGAAAGATATTATCAAGCTATGGATAAAAATGATATGATTTATATGGCGTCGGCTGATGAGCTTGACGCCGTAAAAACTTTTGAATGTGGCCAGTGCTTTCGCTGGAACATGGATGAAGACGGTGCTTACACCGGTGTTGTCAGGGAAGGCGCAGCAAAACTTGTAAAACGTGGCGACGACGTGTATTTTGCCGTGTCTGACCCGGACAGAATTGATATGTGGCGGGAGTATTTTGATTTAGGCTTCGACTATGAAAGCGCGAGGCTGTCGTTCGATGCGGGCGATTATCTCAGGAAATGTTCCGAATTTGGCCGTGGGATAAGGATACTGAGACAGGAGCCATGGGAGGCGCTGTGTTCGTTTATTATCTCACAGTGCAACAACATCCCGCGCATAAAGAAAATAGTCGAGACGCTCTGCCGCTGCTTTGGAGAGCCCGTTGATTTTTGCGGACAGACACTGTATACTTTTCCATCTGCGGAAAGGTTGGCAGAACTGGCTGTCGAGGATCTGGTGCCGCTTCGCTGCGGATACCGCGCGCCATATATAATTTCAGCGGCACGGAGCGTAGCTGACGGGGAGATGGATCTCGATGCGCTGGCAGGCATGAGCTTTGACGATGCGGTAGCTAAGCTCAGGACCCTTGATGGAGTCGGACCCAAAGTGGCAAACTGCGTGGCCCTGTACGGGCTGCACCAGATGAGCGGGTTTCCGATAGATACATGGATGAAACGCGCGCTCAAGGAGCATTTTCCGCCTGATTTCGACCCTGCCGTACTGGGCGAAAACGCTGGCCTTGCTCAGCAGTACATATTCTATTACGCACGTTCCGGAGGAAATTGATCAATGGCACGGTACGAATATAAGATCCGTTCACTTGAGACGGACAGATTTGACAATGTAAAGCCCAAAACGATGCTCCGCATAGCGATAGATGCCGTCTCGCGGCAATCGGACTACGAGGGCGTCTCATTCGATCGTATGGAGAAGTTGATCGGCGCCGTGTGGATACTCGCCCGGCTCAGATATGAGCAGTACCTGACAGTGCGCGGAGGGGAGACGATATTTGCCGAGGTATCTTCCCGTTTCATTTCCGGAGGTACCTATACCCGTGTGATACGTTTTACGAATGCGGCGGGGGAACTTGCGGCGCTGTCGACCATGGCCTCTATGGCCGTTGAGAAACAGACAAGGCATATTCTGAGGACCAAGACCGTGGAGGAATTGTTTTCCGAAGCGCCAATGCCGGATGAGGGCCGTACGCTCAAGCGTATCCGAATAAGGGAAGAACTTCCTTTGCTGGGACATGACGTTGTCAAATACGGCGATTGTGATATGAATGGACACCTCTCAGGGCCTTCATACGCTGATGTAGTCTGTGAGGCGCTCGGATATTGGAAGGACGGGCCGAAGCTGTGCCAGGAACTTCAGATAGATTACAGCGCAGAATGCCCTCCCGAGACCGTACTTTCCCTGCGTGGGCGAAGCGGCTCGGACGGTTTTGTTATACAGGGGATACGGAAGGATGGCGTCATATCTTTTTCATCAGAGGGAAGATTTAGAGATATTGACTGTTGACTAGATAACGGCGGAATAGTAGAATAATTTCAATTTATATTAAATAATTGCGGGGTGGCCTATTATGGATATGACAAGCAGCTATGCGCACCGTTTCGCGTATGAGGGACTTACCTATGACGATGTACTCCTTATCCCGGCGGAGAGCTCCGTCCTTCCGGCGGATGTGAACCTTGAAACCCATCTTACCAGGAAGATAAAGCTCAACATCCCGCTCATCAGCGCGGCGATGGACACCGTCACCGAGGACAGAATGGCTATTGCGCTTGCGCGCGAGGGCGGCATTGGAGTTATCCATAAAAATATGTCCATCGACGCGCAGGCCGAGATGGTCGATATAGTAAAGCGGTCTGAAAACGGCGTTATTACTAATCCGTTTTTCCTCAGCGCCGGACATACCCTTGCGGATGCGGACACGCTCATGGCGAAGTTTCGCATATCCGGAGTTCCCATCATCGACGAGAGCGGCAAGCTCGTCGGCATCATAACAAACCGCGATATGAAGTTTGAAACCGATATGTCCAAGCCCATTGACGCTGTCATGACTAAGGACAACCTTATCACCGGCAGGGAGGGCACGACCCTGGAAGAGGCCAAGGATATCCTGCGCCGCAATAAGATAGAAAAGCTGCCGATAGTAGACAAGGATTACAAGCTCAAGGGTCTTATAACCATTAAAGACATTGAAAAAGCGCTGACTTACCCCCATTCGGCAAAGGATTCGCACGGGAGGCTGCTGTGCGCCGCTGCGATCGGGGTCACGAGCGACGTGCTCGACAGGGCCAAGGCGCTTGCCGACGCGGGAGTCGACGTGCTCGTCCTCGACAGTGCCCACGGACATTCTGCCAATATCCTGCGCAACATCACGCGCGTCAAAGAGGCCTTTCCCGATGTTGAGCTTGTCGCGGGCAATGTCGCGACTGCCGAGGGAACAGAGGCTATCATTAAGGCCGGCGCCGACTGTGTGAAGGTCGGTATAGGACCGGGCAGCATATGCACGACGCGCGTTGTTTCCGGCATTGGTGTGCCGCAGATGACAGCGGTACTGGAATCGGCCGCAACGGCTGATAAATACGGCGTTCCCATAATTGCTGATGGCGGCATCAAATACTCCGGCGATATTGTCAAGGCCATTGCCGCAGGCGCAAATGTCGTCATGCTGGGCTCCCTGCTCGCCGGCTGTGAGGAGAGCCCGGGAGAGACCGAGGTATTCCAGGGCAGGCAGTTTAAGGTATACAGAGGCATGGGAAGTATGGCGGCCATGGCCAAGGGCTCCAAGGACCGGTATTTCCAGGAGGACAACAAAAAACTGGTTCCCGAGGGAGTCGAGGGCCGTGTTCCGTACAAGGGCACTGTCTCCGATACTATCTATCAGCTCATGGGCGGTCTGCGCTCCGGCATGGGATATTGCGGCGCCACGGATCTTCCGTATCTCCAGACGAATGGGCGTTTTGTGCGAATTACCAGCGCCGGACTCAAGGAGAGCCATCCCCACGATATATATATCACCAAGGAAGCTCCAAACTACACGATGGGTGTATGAACTGACCATATCCGGCGCCATGTTTTGGGCGCCGGATGTGTTTTTACGGCATCTGAGCGCCGATTTGCCTTGCTATTACAGCGGGGATAGGATATAATATATTATGGCATTTTGCAGGCGGGAGGTCTGTTTAATGAACGAAAACACCGAAAAGCTGTGCCGCATGATTGACGAGAGCGACAATATTGTCTTTTTCGGCGGAGCCGGCGTCTCGACCGAGAGCGGGATACCGGATTTTCGCAGTGTGGACGGGCTTTACAATCAGAAATATAAGTATCCTCCCGAGACTATGCTCAGCCACAGCTTTTTTGTAAGCAATCCGGAGGAGTTTTACCAGTTCTATCATGATAAGCTCGTCATACGCGGGGCAAAACCCAATGCAGCCCATATAAGGCTTGCTGAACTGGAAAGGGTTGGGAAAGTCAAAGCAGTAATCACCCAGAATATTGATGGGCTCCACCAGATGGCCGGAAGCAAAAACGTTCTGGAGCTGCACGGTTCTGTACACCGCTGTTACTGTTCAAAATGCGGCAAAACATATGACGAGGACTATATAAACGACTGCCCCGGTGTGCCCAGATGTACCTGCGGTGGCGTTGTGCGCCCTGACGTCGTACTTTACGAAGAGGGACTTGACAGTGATGTCATAAACAAATCCATCGAGGTCATAGAAAGAGCCGATATGCTCATTGTTGGCGGCACCTCTCTTGTCGTGTATCCGGCTGCAGGACTTATCGACTTCTATCGTGGGGATAAGCTCGTGCTCATTAACAGAGACGCGACCAGTCAGGATCGCGCCGCCTGCCTTGTTATACGTGATAAGATAGGAGAGGTTTTTTCACAGGTGAGGGTATGAGGACAGATGTTCTTGGCGTGGGTTTTGACGACCTGACGCTGGAAGAGGCCGCCGACAGAGCGGAGCAGCTTCTTTCTGAGAGACGCGGGGCCTATGTAGTCACGCCAAATCCCGAAATAGTGCAGCTGTGCAGGGACGACCCCGATGCCCGTGAGGCCGTCAACGGCGCAGACCTTGTTCTTCCCGACGGGATCGGCATCATAAAAGCCGCTGCCATTCTAGGCACCCCACTAAAGGCGCGCGTGCCGGGCATAGATTTTGCACAGGCCGTATTTGACAGGCTGTCCGCCAAAAAGGGCGGCGTTTATCTGTTCGGCGCAAAGCCCGGAGTTGCGCAGCTGGCCGCACAGAAGCTTTCGGCGCGGTATCCCGGGCTGCGCTTTGTCGGCACAAGCGACGGATATTTTGACGATGACAGCCCTATCATAGAAAGCATAAACATGGCCAGACCGGATTTTCTGCTCGTTTGCCTTGGTGCGCCAAAGCAGGAAATATGGATGGCCCAAAACCGGCATAGGCTCGACGTGGGGCTTATGGCGGGGCTGGGCGGAAGCCTTGATGTTTTTTCCGGCAGTGTTAAAAGAGCTCCGGAAGCCTGGCAAAAACTTGGTATCGAATGGCTTTATCGGCTCATCAAGGAGCCCAAGCGCATAGGGCGTATGATGAAACTGCCGAAATTCCTTATCGATGCCGCGGCAGTTCGGCTTGGAGGTGAAAAGCGGTGAGCGGTAAACTAATTGTGCTCGAAGGTATTGACGGGAGCGGAAAATCGACCCAATACGAGCTGCTCTGCCGCCGGCTGGAGTTGGACGGGGTCAGCTTCAGGAAGATAGTCTTTCCCAGATATGATAAGGAATCATCTGCGCTTTTGAGGATGTATCTTGCCGGTGAATTCGGTAAGAATCCTTCCGATGTAAATGCATATGCCGCCTCGACCTTTTATGCGGTCGACAGATATGCCTCTTTCAAGACGGACTGGGGAGACTGGTATAAGCAGGGAGGCGTCGTCCTGTGTGACAGATATACTACCAGCAATGCCTGTCACCAGGGCTCAAAGCTCCCTGAGAAGGAGCTTGCGCACTTTCTCAACTGGCTCGCGGAATTTGAGTATGGCTATCTGGAACTTCCCCGGCCTGATCTCGTCATATATTTGAATACCGAGCTTGAGGCTTCCCTTGCCCTTATTCGCAGCCGGCAGCAGGCGGCGGTAAAAGGTGATATACACGAAAAAGACGAACAATATCTTCGCCGTGCTCTGAAAACGGGCAGATATGCCGCCGCGCATTATCATTGGCGCGTAATAGACAGCTTCCGCGACGGTGTGCTCAGGAACGCGGAGGAAATTCACAAAGAGATATACGTAACAGTCATGGAGATAATAGGCAAAGATGGATGTTGAACAGACAAAGCACGAGCTCAGAGTCTCCGCAGGCTCCCGTCTGGCGGCGATAGACAAGTTTTATATTCAGGAGAGCAATAAGGATATATTGCAGATGCTGCTTACTGTGCCTGAATACAAGCAGGCACAGCGTGTATTTACATATTATAGCGTGGCAAAAGAGGTAGACACGCATGCTTTGATAGGCGGGGCGCTGAAATCCGGAAGAGAGGTATTCCTGCCGGCCACGCTCGGTGGCGGAATAATGGAATTTCGTAAATATAATGACGGAGATGAACTTGTTAAGGGAAAGCTTGACATTCCGGAACCGGTGTCAGGTGCCCGTGTAGACGTTCCGGAGGACGGCGACGTTATAATTGTCCCGGCCCTTGCTTATGATCTGTATGGATACAGGCTTGGATACGGCGGCGGACATTATGACAGATACCTTGCCTCCTGCAAGGGCTTTACCATCGGATTATGCCGCAACAGAATGATGATTGGCGTCCTGCCAAGACAGGAACATGATGTTCCTGTCATGTGCGTCGTATCCGAGACAAAAATCGCGAGACCCGAATAAGGGTCTCGCGAAGTGGAAATGTTTATTTATATCTATATCTAATGTTCTTTGCTAAGCGATCTTTACTCAGCAGCCGCAGTCGCTGCTGCGGGCGCTGCCGCCACAGTCGCTGCAGCTAAACAGAAGAATGCAGATGATGATAAGCCAAATGCAGCAGTTACCGTTTCCGCAACACATGATATATATTCCTTTCTACGCGCTTATATATTTTTTTGATGCGGCGCCTGCCTGCGCGTGGGGCGGCGCGCCTGAGACGGTCTTTCGACCTGTCTGAGACATCTTATGTCTTAATGCGGCCAACGGTGACAGAAAAAATCCGCGCCTTCCGGCGCGGCAGCACAGTAAATAGGAGTGCGGATATGTTTAAGAAAAGAAAGTCCCAGCTCGAAGGAAATGATGATCAGTTCGCAGAGGTACCGGAAGATCAGCTCATGGAAATGCCGGAGGAGGAGCTGACCGAGATACCGGATGACATGGTCGAATATGATTCCGCCGAGCTTGACGAGTATATCGATTATGAGGACGATGAAGAAAGCTATGAAGCGAGGGATTACCATCCAATACGCTTCCGGCGTGACGGAAAAAGCGGCCTGTTTGGCGGCTTGATGTATGCTGTTTTCGTCATAAGCGTGAGCGCCATATTTGCGTGTGTCGGATGGATGTTCGCAAGTGATGTGCTCGCACTGAACAAAGAGGAGCTTACCGCGGTGGTAGTCATCCCGCCCTACGAGGATACAAGCGAATATACGACCGAGGAGGAACCCTCACGTGCTGAAGAGCTTGTCTCTAATCTTGTGGACACTGTGACCGGAGCGGGCGACGATGAGAGCGGCGATGGGGAAGAGGAGAAAGATCCGTATTCAGGAGATCCGAATGTCGACATCGATTATGTGGCAAGCGCACTCAAGGACGCCGGCCTTATCGAATATGAATTTCTCTTTAAGCTCTATTCAATGCTTTCCCACGCCGATTATAAAATACAGCCCGGAACATATGAGCTGAGTACGGAGTATGACTATCGCGCACTGGTAAAGAAAATGCAGATAGGCAGTGAGTCACAGGTTGAAACGACCGTTACCTTCCCGGAGGGCTTTACCACAGAGGACATATTTGCCAGACTTGAGGCGAACAATATCTGCTCTGTTGAGGACCTGCGTGAAGCCGCGGCAAACTACAACTACTCGTACTCGTTCCTCGAGGGACTGGAGATGGGCGACCCCTCCAGACTTGAGGGGTATCTGTTCCCTGATACCTATGACTTCTATGAGGGGATGCAGGCATCCAGTGCGCTCAACAAATTCCTTCAGAACTTCTACTATAAGATAACTGCGGAGATGTATGACAAAGCGGAAAACCTTGGCTACTCTTTCCATGAGTGCATCATAATCGCCTCGATGATTGAGAAAGAGGCGGCTAATGATGAGGAGCGAGCCAATATCGCATCGGTAATATACAACCGTCTTGCTATCGGCATGCCGCTTCAGATAGATGCGACCAGCCTTTATTCGCATCCTGAACACGAGGGGACCCCGACCCAGGAGATGCTCGATGATGCCTCTGACCCGTATAACACACGTATCAACTACGGGCTGCCCCCGACGCCGATATCCAACCCGGGTATTGCCTCGATCAACGCGGCGCTTAACCCGGCCAGCACCAGTTATTATTATTACGCGTTGGATACCGAAACCAACACGCACAGGTTCTTTACCAATGCCAGTGATTTCAATGCATTCCAGGCAACATAGGATTACAGCTGATTTATATGCGGGAACTTTAATAAATACTTGCAATTGGCCCGATTTCCCGATATAATACTCTGGTAAATATTCTAGGAGGAAATGTTTGATGAACCTGAGAAAAGTTTCCCGCGTCGTTACCTTAGTTCTTGCTGTGGCATTGATTTGCCTTTGTCTGAGCGGATGCTCTACCACCGATGCCAGCGGAGAGAGCGCCTCTGCCACCGGCGGTTTTTCGATGATAATAATGTTGGTCGTTCTCTTTGTTGTATTTTACTTCTTCCTGATCCGTCCGGAGAATAAGAAGAAGAAAAAGCTTCAGGAGATGCGCGACTCCCTCGCGGTCGGCGACAGCGTCACCACTATCGGTGGGATCATGGGTAAGATAGTCAGCATCAAGGACGACACTGTTACATTTGAGACCGGCGAAGACCGGGTCCGCATCCAGGTCACCAAATGGGCCATTTCCACAACTGGTAAGAACAATACCGAAGAACCCAACTGACGCGACGGCGGACAAATCACAAGCTAATAGAATTTTAAGCCTCCCGACGGAATATGTTTTAATAACAATTCCGTTGGGAGTTTTTTTTATGAACACCGCTGAAAAGAAGGTAGGGAAGAAGAGCCTTTTGATATGCTGCGCCGCAGCAGGCTTCACGGGCACAATTTTAACGGATAAGGTACAATAATTTTCGCAAATTGAAAAGTAGATAAAAGAAGACATGGTT
>CAZSRK010000067.1:0-11125 GCA_964609305.1 uncultured Oscillospiraceae bacterium | reverse complement strand
CAAAATTATTAGGACTGAAACAAATGCTTTTGTCGGGCATAGTACAAAGGCGAAAAACACAGCTAAAGCGGGCTCTCGGCATTGCCGTGTGTTTCATTCTCGGGCTATTGTGCTCCAGCGTAAGGATATTCGGTTACATATCTCCGTTCGGCACCGCGATCACTGCGCAAGCCGGGGCAGGTATAGGCGGCATTGCGACACTTCTGGGGGCTTCGGCCGGATATCTGATTTTCGGCGGATTTGATTGGGGAATAAGATACGTTGCGACATGCGTTCTAATTTTCACAATTTCTTTCGTATTTCAGAGCACCAAAGTCTATAATACGCGTTGGTTCATGCCCACCGCCGCGGGTATCGTGTGCACAGTTACAGCCGCGCTTAACAGTTTTTCATATCCCGGCTGGGTAGAGGCGGCTATACTTGTCGTGTTCGAGGTTGTTCTGGCTGCTGGATGTACATATTTTTTCTCCGTTGCCCTTTCGCAGGAACAGAGAGACACTGATTTTTCTGAGATCAGGCACGGCGTCGGCGTCATAATTCTATTAGCATGTATTTTCATGGCGTTTTCCGATGTCATGATACTCGATGTCGTCTCAGTTGGACGTATGGCGGCTACTGTGACGGTTATGGCCTATTCTCTAAGCGGCGGCAGTCTTTCCGGCTGCGGTACCGGTGCGGCAATGGGACTTGCGATGGATCTGGCCGCTGGGGGAACGCCGTATTTTGCAATGGCATATACTTTTTCTGGTCTTATTTCAGGTTCATTTTCTAAGCACGGTAAGCTTACATTTGCGCTCAGCTATATAATTGCTAACGCCGCTGCGGTTGCCTGGACATGGCAGGTTGATTTCCGCTCGGAGATACTGTATGAAACGTTTGTTGCTTCCGTCATTTTCCTGATGATACCAACTACGGCGCTCCATTATATTGGCTCCGCACTCCAGAGAACAGCCGTTGGAAAAGGGGAGACGGGCCTGCGTAGATATTCTGCCAAAAGGATGCGTAATATAAGCGCTGCATTCCGCGACCTGTATGATACGGTGCGCCGCAGCCTTGAGGAATCTTCAAATGATAATGACATCGCCCGCGTGTTTGACAGGGCTGCCGACGGTGTTTGCAGCTCCTGTAAAAACAAAAACGAGTGCTGGAACGTAAATTACATGGACACACTGAGCATTATGAACGATGTTACTCCGGTAATGCTGGAAAATGGCCGTCTGCGCAGCGAGGACCTGCCTCAGCGATTCAGGGATAAATGCCCGTCCGTATACTCTTTTACATCTGCTGTAAATTCAGAGCTTCGCAGCCTTATGTACAGGCGACAGTACCGCAGCAGGCTTGCTGAGAACAGGACGGCTGCATATGGTCAGTATGCGGATATGGCGCAAATAATGGACTCCGTCGCAGACGAACTGTCCTCTGCATACGGAGCAGATCCGCTTGCCGAGAGGCGGCTGATGCGTTTTCTACGTGAAACGGACATTGATGCTGAAATTTCTGTGTTTCGTGACAGAAGCGGAAGGCTGCGTGCTATCATTGAAAGCGGCAGGCTTACCCCTCTTATACGCGACGAAAAATACCTTGACAAGCTGTCCACCGTGCTGGGGGTAAGGCTCTGTAAGCCGGATACGTCTACGGTCAAGAGCTCAGGCCGTCTTATGGTCATGGAGGCCGAGCCGCTTACCGTCTCGGTCGGCATAGCCACTACTAAAAAGCGCGGAGAAACAGTAAACGGGGACAGGGGCACATATTTCAAGACTGAGCAGGGCGTCCTTTGCGTGATACTGTCCGACGGGATGGGCAGCGGGGAAGAAGCCGCGCGGGAGAGCGTTGCCGTTGTCCGTATACTGGAAAGCTTTCTGCGCGCAGGAGTAGACCCGAACGCCGCAATGAAAGTGCTTAACTCCGTAATGCTGTTAAAAAACGGTGATGAGTGGGGCTTTGCAACGGTTGATCTGATGTGCATAGACCTGTTTACTGGAGAGACAAGCTTTTATAAATACGGTGCGGTGCCCTCATATGTCAAGTTCGGAAACGGCATCAAGCGTATAAAGGGACGGAGTCTGGCTGTCGGTCTTGCAGCAGGAGAGGGCTCGGCGCCGGATGTAGTCAGAATGAAGCTTAAGCCGGGCAGTATCGCCGTCATAGCAAGCGACGGGGTAATGGTTCAGGAGGATGACCGTTGGCTGAGAAGCCTGCTGTCAAACTGGAAAGATGGAAGCTCCAAGGAGCTTGCGACTGAGACGATGACAGCAGCGGTCAGGCAGTATGGCAGGACAGACGACATGACGGTTCTCACTGTATTTGTCAACCAGCGGGCATAAAAATCCCAAAGCAGGTTAAACTATCATAAAAACTCGCTTGGAGGTGCTGCTGTTGATTAAAGGAATCCAAAAACACGTTGTTATAGTAAAATCTCCGGACCCGGAGATTTTCGAGGAAGCTATATTTGTGGTCAGGGAAAGCTATATGAAAAATGCCCACGGTTCTCAGCAGGAGGTTTTGAAGCAGGCAGAGATGACTGCCGAACGCTATCTGAGCGATAACCTGGCCAAAAAGCGTAGTGAAAAGCGGGTAAAGGCCCGCGGAATGATCGTAAAATAATTGGATCATACGAAAGACAGACGGACCGGAGATGTTGCTTCCAGTCCGTCTGTTTCATTATGTTGACTTCTACATGCATGGGTTATATAATTTGAACAGACACACAAACCTGAGTTATGGCCAATGGTGTGATTAAAGGGAGGCGCGTTATGGCTGAAAGAACCGATAAACCAAAGAGCACGCTTTTTCAGCTTATTATCAGAATTTTGACGGTCCATGTCATCGCCGTTATTATTTATGTTTTTATATTGCTCATCTTTGTCCAGCTTTTTGAAGACAACACCTCTATCATCATAGCCAGCGTTGTAGTGCCTGTGATGTATCTCGTAATGACTTATCTGGAGGCCTGGCGATGCGGCTTCAAAGACAGAAGTATGATAAAAGCCGGCAGAGTTACCTCAGATAAATTCCGCGGACTGAAAGCCGCTATTATCTCTCAAATTCCGGGCATCATCCTCGGCATTCTTAGCCTTATGGGCAATGACAGCGCTGTTGTAACAAGCGGTGTACGTTATTTCTTTATGTCCATGGCCTATGAGATACAGAATTTCGGCGGTGTGTGGTACATCCTGCCGGCGGCCTTGCCGCTTCTGTCAGTTGTCCCGGGATATGCTATGGGTTTGGCTGACAAGCGGCTTGTTAACCGAATTCTATATACAAGAAACAAGGCCGAATAAAGTAATAGTCCCCTCCGGAGGCGAATAATCTCAACAGGAGGGGGCGTTTTAATGATCAAGAAGAGTATTCATTTCATTATTTTTGCATGTCTGCTGTGTAGCTACGCATTTGCTGAGACTCTGGTGATAGACGCAGGTCACGGAGGCGAAGACGGCGGAGCGACAACTGACGACGGCGTCTGTGAGAGCGAAATCAATATCGCGATAGCGCATAAGCTCAATGCAATTGCCGGATTGCTTGGCGTTGGCACTGTAATGACACGCGAGAGCGAAACGATAGATTACCCCGAAGAGGCGGACACGATTGCCAAAAAGAAGGTCTATGATCAGAAGGCCCGTGTCAGCCTTATAAACAGTATTGATGACGCAGTGCTTATAAGCATACATCAAAATAAGTATCCTGACGCGCGTCCCAGCGGGGCCCAGGCCCTGTATGGAAAGGCTGACGGCAGCCAGGAACTTGGCGAGTTGATACATGAGAACCTTATCCAGAATCTGTGTCCGGAGAATCGGCGAGTTGCCGCCCCGATCTCGGACAGTATATATCTAATGCAGAATATCAGCTGTCCGGCGGTATTAGTGGAGTGTGGTTTTCTCTCCAATCCAGATGAGGCGGCCCTGCTGCAGACAACTGACTATCAGCTCAAATTGGCTGTCTGCATAATGGCGTCGTACATGCACTTTACCACTCAGTAACGGAGGCATACAAATGAAATCCAAAACTGCTTTTTTCTGCACCGAATGTGGCAATGAAACGCCCAAATGGGCAGGCAAATGTCCCGCCTGCGGGGCGTGGAATTCGCTTGTAGAGGCGCAGACAGAGACGAAGAGCAAAAGCGCAACAACGTGCGTTTCAACCGGGCGGGCGCGCTCAAAGCCCCTTCCGGTAACAGAGCTCGACAGTACGCAGGAGATACGGTTTACTACCGGTATCGGTGAACTTGACCGGGTTCTCGGCGGCGGCGCTGTGCGCGGCTCGATGAACCTTGTTGGCGGCGCGCCGGGCATAGGAAAATCGACGCTCCTGCTCCAAATGTGCGGACTTGTTGACATACGTGAGCGCATCCTGTATGTCTCCGGGGAGGAGAGCCAGCGTCAGATAAAACTTCGTGCTGAGCGAATGGGAGTCAATTCTGATAATATATTTGTGCTGTCGGAAACCGATATTGACGAAATATCCGCAAATGTTTCCCAGTTGCATCCGGATATACTGATAATTGACTCTGTACAGACGATGTATAACCCCGATCTGACCAGTGCTCCGGGAAGTGTTGGACAGGTAAAGGACTGCGCCATGGCAATCATGCAGATGGCGAAATCCGAAGGGCTGACGGCCTTTGTCGTAGGCCATGTAAATAAAGAGGGGGCAATTGCCGGACCCAAGGTACTGGAGCATATGGTTGATTGCGTTCTGTATTTTGAAGGCGAGCGGAGCTTGTCTTACAGGATAATCCGCGCCGCAAAAAACAGATTTGGCTCTACCAACGAAATAGGCGTGTTTGAAATGGCGGATAACGGTCTGCGCGAGGTCGAAAATCCGTCAGAGATGCTTTTGTCCGGCAGGCCGGAAAATGCGCCGGGTACATGTGTGGCCTGTGTTATGGAAGGTACACGCCCCATACTTGCGGAGATACAGGCGCTTGTCTCACCCTCGAATTTTTCCTCGGGCAGAAGAAACACCAATGGAGTCGATATCAACAGGGCCCAGTTGCTGATAGCAGTACTTGAAAAACGTGGGGGAATGGCCGTGAGCGGATGCGACAGCTACATAAACGTTATAGGAGGGCTGCAGCTCACGGAGACGGCAGCAGATCTTGCAACGATTTTGGCTCTGGCATCCAGCTTCCGTGATCGTTCAGTAGGAAATGACCTTGCTGCAATTGGAGAAGTCGGCCTTACCGGCGAACTTCGCTCTGTCAGCTTTATAAATCAGCGGCTTGCAGAAGTAGCGCGCCTTGGATTTAAACGATGCGTCATACCGGCTCATGTCAGAGGAGATATACATTCTCCGGACGGACTTGAGCTGATCCATGCCCGCAATATCAGGGATGCCATCGCCGCGGTGTTATGAAACGATTTCTGAGATATCCCAACCTGCCTGAGAGCAGGGTCTGTACATTGGCGCTGGGCGCGAGGTATAGACAGCAACTGGCACGGTCTTTAGAGGCCATGGAGATTTTGCCTTTGTGGATTCCCGATATACCTGTGCTGCCGCGCCCTGTGCGCGGACGTGCCGACCTTGCGCTGCTGCACCTTGGAAATGAATATTTTATTGCAGCACAGGAGCTTCCAAAAGAAATAATCCACCAGTTATATGAAAGTGGAGAGAATCTTAGCACGAGCAAATCTCCAATGGGGGAGGAGTATCCGGCTGATTGCGGTCTCAATGCGGCTATCATAGGGCAAAACATAATCATGAACCCGGAAACTGTCTGCTTTAAGCCTCCTGCTGACTTGCATCCCGTGAACGTCAGACAGGGATATTCGCGGTGCAGCATATGCATAGTTGACGCAAACTCAATTATAACATCTGACGCCGGCATAGCGAATGCCGCGGAGAATCAGGGTTTGGACGTACTTTTTATTTCTGCCGGACATATACACCTCGAGGGATATGATACCGGGTTCATCGGCGGCTGCGCTTTTAAGACTGCGCAGGATGAGATCGCCTTTACCGGAAGCACCGCATATCATCCCGCTCCAGGCAGAATATCGAATTTTCTTGCCTCAAAGGGCATAAAACCGCGGTTTCTGACCGATGATCCGCTGTTTGATATCGACGGTGCCGTGCTCATAACTGAGGAAATTTGACAGAAGGGTATTGACATATGCCTTGCCCGATACTATACTTAATTTAACAAGAAAATATCTGATGAACCATGTTTTCAGGGCAGGGTGCGTAATGGCTTACATTACAACTCCCGACCGGCGGTGATGGCTTTTGCTAAGTCCGCGAGCGCAATATGCGCAGAACCGGTGCGATTCCGGTACCGACAGTAACTGGCCTTTTGGCCTCAAGTCTGGATGAAAGAAGATGTGTCTCACACCTCCAATGAATTGTGACACCTGAATGCACGGCATTCAGGTGTTTTTTTCAAAAAAGGAGGAAATTCAGATGACTAAATCCGCAGTAAGGACCCACAAACTTGTCGTTGCCGCCATGCTTTCGGCAGTGGCGGTTGTTCTCCAGCTGATAGAGATATCGATCCCTATCATTCCCATCTTTGTAAAGCTCGACTTCAGCGACCTTCCGCCGCTTCTGGGAGCATTTGCGCTAGGTCCTATTTATGGCGCAGGTATCGAGCTTGTAAAGAACCTTATACATCTTGCTTTTGGCAGCAGTGCCGGCGTTGGAGAACTGGCAAATTTCCTACTCGGCGCAGTATTTATGCTGGTGGCCGGCTTTGTATACAAATCCCACAAGAATCGTGCCGGTGCAGCTCTCGGCGCTGTACTGGGAGCTCTTGCAATGGCTATTGTCTGTGTACCGCTGAACTACTTTATCGTCTATCCTGCCTATGTGGTCATCTACGGTATGCCTCTCGAGGCCATAATCGGCATGTATCAGGCTATCCTGCCTGCGGCTGACAGCCTCATCAAATGCCTGCTCATATTCAACCTGCCGTTCACGTTCTGCAAGGGTATTATCGTGGCTATCATATGTTTCCTGATATATAAGCCGCTTTCTCCGCTGCTTCACAAATAAAACGATAAAATAATTACGGCCAGTCATCTGCAAACTAGCAGATAACTGGCCGCCTTTTGTCATTATAAATAGATCAATAATTCTCGGCTCGGAGTTCAAAATATGCTCTGGGATGGTCACAGGTGGGGCATACCTCCGGTGCCTCGGTGCCAACATGGACATGTCCGCAATTGCGGCAGACCCAGACACATGTCTCGTCCTTTCGGAACACCTTGCCGTTTGTAATGTTGGCAAGAAGGGCAAGATACCGTTCCTCGTGAGTCTTTTCAACAGCGCCGACGCTTTCAAACTTATCGGCAATCTCGACAAATCCCTCCTCACGGGCTACCTGCGCAAATTCCCTGTACATCTGTGTCCACTCTTCGTTCTCAACGGCGGCGGCATCCTTCAAATTGTGCACCGTGTCACCAACCTTGCCGCCGTTAAGGTACTTGTACCACATTTTCGCGTGTTCTTTTTCATTATCGGAAGTCTCAGCAAAAATTCCCGTGATCTGCTCATATCCCTCTTTTTTTGCCTGGCTGGCAAAGAAGGTGTACTTAGTCCTTGCCATTGCTTCGCCAGCGAAAGCAGCACATAGATTATCATAAGTCTTGCTTCCCTTAAGGTCTTTCATGAGTTTACCTCCTTAATTTTGATTTCACTATTATTATTCTAACAAAACGCTTATTGAATTCAAGACTTTTCAGTTTGCTTGTAATATTATTTTGTGAATTGTCAATAATAATTCCGAACTGCTATTCAGGAGGAATAAAATGAAGCGAAATATCATTGGCATTACGCTTGCAGCCGTTATGCTGCTTTCACTGTGCGCCTGCGGCAATAAAGACGCGGATACGTCACCGTCGCCCACGGCTACGGAGACTCCTACCGCGGTTATTACCGAAAGGCCCAGCGACGATATGCTGCCGGATGTCGACGACGGCGTAGTCGAAGACGAAAACAACAGCACAACAGGCAACGATAACCTCGGCGAGGAGATCATTGACGATGCTAAGAACGCAGTCGACGATGTTGAAGACAGCGTTGAAAACGCAGTAGACGGCAAGGACGAGACAAGGGAAACAGCCAACCCGTAAATAGGGGCAAGAGCAACAGGGACAACCCCTGTTGCTTTTTGCTTAAATTGGGAGTATAATAAATTAAATTAAAACGGGAGGCTACATAATGAGCTACATTCCAACTCCGGCGCAGGCGCTTGAGATTACCAAAAAGTATAATAAAGAGCCATTTCATATCAGTCATGCCGAGACTGTCGGCAAAGTAATGGCCCACTTTGCCGGAGAATATGATCCCGGCCGTGAGGACTACTGGCAGTCTGTCGGCCTGCTTCATGACGTAGATTTTGAGCTCTATCCCGAGCAGCACTGTGTTAAGGCCGTCGAGCTTCTGCGTGAAAACGACGTTGATGAAGGTATAATACGTTCTGTCGTAAGCCACGGTTATGGCATATGCTCTGATGTAGAACCTGAGCACATAATGGAAAAAGTCCTGTTTGCCACCGACGAGCTTACAGGGCTTATAGGCGCTGCCGCTCTGATGCGCCCTACGGGTATGGAAGGTATGGAAACAAAGTCCATAATGAAAAAATTCAAGGATAAAAAGTTTGCCGCCGGCTGTTCCCGTGAGATTATAAGGCAGGGCGCGGATATGCTGGGAATGGAACTCAGCGAGCTGATTGGCAAAACAATCGAAGCTATGAGATAATCGTATTATCAAGATAAAATGATGGGGCGCGCCGTCCAAATTAGTTTGGACGGCGCGCCCTTTTTGTAATTATATCATCTGCTGCTCATTTATTATGAGCCTGAACTCCAATCCGAGCTTTTCTGCCGCCTTACGGCAAAGTATCATTCTGGCAAGGAATATCTCAAAATAATCCATGACTGAACAATATCGGGTATCAATGCTCAATTTCAGCTTTATCAGTGTCTTTTCCTCATTTATCCTGACTGTGGATTTCTTAACGGAGTAATTCACTCGGTCATGGATATCAAAGTTAGTCTTGTCCTGGTTGCGCACCCTGCTTCGACGGACGTCGGTCTTATCGCCGAGTATGAGGGCCGCAGCAATATGGTTTACGGCAACGGCGGTCCCTTCATCGTGATTGCCGATGGCTGTCACTATCGTAGCTATGTCAGAGGCCTCGAAACCGAGGCTCTCTAGAATTCGAAATGCCATTACAGCGCCACTCTGAGCGTGCTCAACACGGTTGACAAGGTTTCCAATGTCGTGGAGCCAGGCCGCAATCTGCGCCAGCTCACAGTCGTGCTCAGAATATCCCAGAGTTTTCAAAATATACTTTGCCGTATCCGCAACCTTGCCTACATGCGCAAAGCTGTGCTCGGTATAGCCAAGGGCGACGAGCGACTCGTCAGCCTTGGCTATATATGTTCTAATTTGTTCGTTTTCCTTAATCTCGCTGAATGTCAGCATTTTGCTCCTTCCTTCACATTATATCTTACATCGTATGAGTCCTGAGGTATTCCACAAACAGGCTGTATCCCGCAGTAGAGAGGTGTACTCCGTCCCTTGTATACTCATCAAGTATATATCCGTTTGAGCCTGCAAATGTAGAATACATATCAAGGTAATACACATTTTCGGTTATGCACATCTGCATAAGTGCGGTATTGCAGGCAAGAAGGCTGGTGCGCTTGAAAGATTCGCTGTTTACAGTATACTCCCGGCTGAGCGGGGTGACGGAGATAATGTATATCTTCACACTGCTGCCAAGCTTTTCCCGTATATTAGATATCATGCTGGAGATATTGTCACACAGTCTCTGAGGCGCTCCTATCTCGTTTATTCCAAGCATTATATAGACTTTGGAGTAATTATACGCGGACAAAGCGTCATCCAGAGTTCCGGTTGCAGTCCCCGTAGTCAGATTGCCGTTCTCGTCGCGCATTACAGAAGTGTATTCGATCTCAATATCGGATATGCCGACGGAAGTGGCTCCATTCGTAGTGAAGAATCCAGCGTTGGGAATAAGATTCATATAGCTCTGACTCATCCCATGAAGAATCGAATGGCCTATAAACAGTGCATCGCTGAAATATGACATATCAACCTGTGCGCTCTCGGGAACAACGTTGCCGAAGGGGATATAGCCTTCATAGGGCGAATCGTCATACTGCGGTTCGTCAGAGGGCGAGGGCGAGGACGATTCATCATCCGATTCCATTGCCTGATCAAAACGCATGAGTATGACCGCAACTTCTGCTCGTGTGGCAACAGCTTTGGGATCAAAACTGCCGTCGTCTCGCCCGGACACAACACCAGCGCAGTGAAGATAGTTGACAGCATCCACAGCCCAGGAGCTTATAGAGCTTTGATCGGGGAATTCGTATGTTTCGGTGTTGAGGGTGAGCGTTTTTCCGCTGTATCCAAGATAGCTATACAGTATCTTGCAGATCTGCTCGCGGCTTATACCGGTGTTAGGAGAAAACTGTGTAGAGCTGACGCCGCTGACAATGCCCGCTGTGTTGGCCCAGTGAACATACGAGCCATAATAGCTTCCATAGGGTACATCGTCAAAAGCAGAGCACTTTGCGGTCATAAGGTCGCTTCGTACATATCCGGTTTTACCACCCACACTCACCTGATACCAGTTGTTTTCAAAGCTCAGTACTTCGACGGCGGTGCCCTTGTTAAGGACGGCGACTACGCTCGAACTGGTATTCGGAGACTGACGCATATTAACATCGGTTTTTGAGATGACGCCCGTTCCGGTGCTGGTGGCGGAAACACCCGCGTATCTGCCGATTACCGTTACAAACATCGCCCGCGTCATAGTAGTCTCTGGCTGAAAAAGATCCGCGGTGACACCGTTAAAAAGCCCCTTTTCGCTTACGAATTCAACGGCCTGTGAATACCATGCATTGTCGGAAACGTCAGAGAATGCATGGGCATCAAGGGATATAAAGGGAATCGATGAAAACAGTATGGCAAATGCCAGAACGCATATTGTCAATGAAGTAACTCTTTTGTAATTCATTGTAACACCTCTGTCACCATTATATATTAAGTTGTCATATCTGTCAACTTGTTATGTATTCGCAGAAATATGAGCACATATGACATTATTTAATATATTTAATATTTTTCCGCTTGTAGAATACAAGCGGAATATGGC
>CAZSRK010000066.1:0-11251 GCA_964609305.1 uncultured Oscillospiraceae bacterium | reverse complement strand
TACTTTTCTTGCAGGCGCAAGAAAAGTAACCCTACGGAGTTAAACCAGTTTCGTTAAGCAAATGCTTAATGTAAAAAGAAAAGTGACCCTGCGGAGTTAAACAGAATGCTTTAAAACGCAAAGTTTTCCCCTAGTTCCCGCGCACCAGCAGCTTGCGTTTTTTCCACAGGCCACTGAAAAAATAGATAGCCGCGGGGATTGCGGTGCCATACATGGCAAGGTTGTTGCCAAGGAAAAAGCCGAACAGGCCCATCCCAAGCGTGTCGCCGAGCAGTATGCTGAGCAGTATACGCAGTACTATACCGTCAAACAGCGCAATGGCAAGGCTGAGCCCGGCGTTACCCGTCCCCTCTATCACAGCGTTGCATGAGGTGGACAGGATGCTCGCCGGCTGCATGATGACGCAGGTCAGAAGATAGGTCCACGCGAGGTCCAAAACCTCCGGGTCGCTTGTGAAAAGCCCGAAAAGCTGCCGCGGGAACATCGTGTACACGATTGCGCAGGCGCCGCAGAAAACCGTGCAGATAGCCATCGAGCTGTATACCGTTTTGGTGGCCCTGTCATGCCGGCCGGCGCCGACATTCTGTCCGACCATCGTGGCCCCGCCAGTCCAGAGGGCATGCGTTGCAATGCTGGTCAGCCGGTCGAGCTTCATACCCACGCCGTAGGCGGCGGAGGCCGCGACCCCGTATGTGTTTACAATACCGTTTATGACCGACATGGACAGATCGATAGCGCAGCTTTGAAGCGCCATCGGCGTGCCGAGCTTTGCAAGCACCTTCAGCTTTTCCCTGTCGGGCTTGAAGCTTGACGGCCGAAAGTCGAACATGAAAGCCTCCCTGTGCCTGTAAAGGTATCTTACGGCAAATATAAATGCTACCGTCTGACCTATGACTGTTGCGACGGCGGCCCCGGCGACGCCGAAGTCCATGTGCGCGACGAATATATAGTCCAGTACCAGATTCAGCACTGACGCAATGGCAATGAACATCAGCGGGCGCTTTGAGTCGCCCATGCCGCGCAGTATTGCCGACACGGAGTTATAGCCATAGGTCATCAGTGTGCCGGCGGCATTGATGATAAGATATTCCCGCGCTCCGGCAAAGGCCTCCTCCGGAGCGTTGAGCAGTCTCAGCAGCGGGTCGCAGAATATGATCGCCACCACGCCGGCCAGAACGGCAAGAACGGCAAGCGTTGAAAACAACGTTCCAACCGTACTTTTTATCTCCTCCCTCCGGCCGGAGCCGACAAGCTGCGATATCACTACCTGGCCGCCGGTCGAAAAACCCATGCCGATGGACGTGAGGAACATGACAATGGAGCTTGCCGTTGCAACCGCTGAAAGACCGCTTCCTCCGACGTACTGGCCGACGATGACCATATCCACTGTGCTGTACAGCGTCTGCAGCGCGCTTGAGAGCATGAACGGCAGGGCAAATGTAATAAGTTTCTTCCATACGCTGCCTGTCGTAAGATCGTTTATAATCGCGTTTTGTCCGCTCATAACCGTTGACCTCCTAATAAAAATACCGGATAAGGCAATTCGCACCTTATCCGGTATCCCATCCAATACCTCCGTATGCAATGAAATGGTAACATACGCCCTATGCAATGTCAAGAAGCTTTCACATATAATACCGCTGCCCGGGAAATACTTATCCCGAGGTGATGTATTATGACAGGCAAAGAAAAAATCGAACTTGTAAAACGCGGCGTCTATGATCTGCGGCTGCACCCCGAGATGCGCCTGTGCTCCAAGTTTGATGATCTCAGCATCGACACATATCCCATATATGAAAGACCGCCGCTGGGCTTTCGCGTGCAGGACAACTGCGCCGAGGAACATATTATGTGAGGCCTGGGCCGTTTTTTTATGGCAGGGTATTGTGTTTGTGTGTTTATTCGTGCTAAAATCCTGTTGCTGACTCTTTATCCGGAGATGCACGATATGACAGAAACACATGGACAATCCAACTTTTTCTGGTTCCGGCGCGGGCTCAAGACCGGCTTTCCCATTATGCTTGGCTATTTTGCGGTCGCGCTCACAATCGGTATAACCGCAAAAAGCGCCGGTCTTGACGCGCTCCAGGCGACTTTGTCGAGCCTGCTGCTTAACGCCTCCGCCGGACAGTACGCCGCATACACGATGATCGCCGCCGGAGCCGGACTTATCGAGGCCGCCGTCATGGTACTGGTTGCAAATGCGCGTTACCTGCTCATGTCCTGCTCGCTCAGCCAGCGGCTCTCGCCGGACACGCGGCTCATCCACCGCCTGATACTCGGTTTTTTCATTACGGACGAGTATTTCGGCGCCGCCATCGCCGTACCCGGCAAGCTCAACCCATTTTATTACTACGGCATGGTTTCCATCGCGGCCCCGGGCTGGGCGCTGGGCACATTTATCGGCGTGCTTCTTGGCAACATCCTGCCGATGCGCATACTCAGCGCGCTGGGCGTTGCGCTGTATGGCATGTTCATCGCCATCATTATACCGCCGGCAAGAAAAAGCCGGGTCATCGCCCTTATAGTGGCGGTGTCCTTTCTGTCAAGCTATCTGCTCAACCGGCTGGCCGTATTCGACTTTATGTCCTCCGGCCTTAAAACCATACTCCTGACGGTCGTTATCTCCACAGCCGCCGCCCTCATCTTCCCGAGGAAGGAGGATGACGCATGACATACAGCCCGTATCTTTACATACTCACGATGGCGTGCGCAACATATCTTGTGCGTGTGCTTCCGCTGACTCTCATCCGGCGGGACATCAAAAACCGGTCCATCCGCTCGTTTTTGTTCTACGTCCCCTATGTTACGCTCTCAGTCATGACTTTTCCCGCCATACTCGAGGCCACACAGAGCCCCGTCTCGGCCGCGATCGCCCTCGTCGTCGGCATCGCGCTGGCATGGCGCGGGGCAAGTCTGTTCCTTGTCTCCGTGCTCGGCTGCGCGGCCGTACTGATAGTCGAATTCTTCATATGATACAAAAGCTCCGGAGCGATCCACTCCGGAGCTTTTATTTTATTCTCCCGTATTCCTGTCCCATAAGGATGTGCTCTCCCCTGTTCGCCGTCATGGTAAAGCCAGCTTCCCTCTGAAAAACCATCACAAAGTCCGAGCCGCCAAAGAGAAACCAGCCCAGCTCATCTCCCTTACTGAAACGCGCGCCCGGCTTCACACCGGAATCAAAATTGATCGACGATACCTGCGACATGCCGACCGGCATCAACGCCACCAGACCGCCGGCATCGGCCTGTATCACGACGCAGCCGCGCGTCTCACTCATCTGCCAGTCGGGAAAGGCGGAATCGAGAATATATTTTTGCGCGACGGCGTCCCATCGCGTAGCCCCTCCCGCTGTGCTCTCCTGAGGCGTTATGCTCACCTCCAGCACTTTGCCACTGACGGGAAAATGATATCGGTGATAATCATGGACGTCCAAAAAGCTATGCGTTATGCATCCTCCGGCAAAGCTGCCGCGGTATCCGCAATTCGGCCCCAGCAGATCATATATAGAGCTGAAGTTGCGGGATTTTATATTTTTATCTCCATTACAGATAATTTTGTTGTTTTTATCGATTTCTCAGATACCCTGCGGCGTTGAATCCGCCGGGGAGCATACAATGAAGGGATCCTGCTCCGCCGCGATCGGTCTTGCCTGCTTTGAGGCAAGTCGGCGCGAGAAAAAATCGTTGAAGCTGTGCCAGTTTTCAGGCCGCTCATACCAGCCCCGGCCCAGTCCAAAGCGGTCATCTGACATGACAAGCGCAAGCTTTTCCCTGTCCTAGGTCTCCGGAGAGCTGAGATAGCTTCCCCAGCGGCGGGCAAACTCCACTAACCAGTCGCGATATGCCCCGACATATTGTACGGAGCTGTTGTACAGGCCCTGCCCGTCCAGCTCTTCCAGCGGCTGGTCGTTGAGAAAGTAGAAATAGTTCAGCCTCTGGTCGATCCTGTCATAAATGCCGTCGTCGCCTGTGCCGTCGAGTATGTCCCAGGGCATGGAACTGCTGCACCTGTCGATAAAGCGGAAATATCCTTCAAGTGAGCGCACGGGATTTGTCGACCTGTCAGGGTTTATTCTTGCGGCCGCCTCGATCGATTTTTCCAACAGCTTCTTCAGTTCTGGATCCGCGTTAAGAACAGATATCAGCTTTTCCGTCACGGGCTCATGCGCATTCATAACTGCACCTCCATTTTCCCTTATTTTCCTTCGGGACGTCAGATTTATTCCCCTGAGAAGCCGTTTCTGTGTGCATTTAACCGTATTACATTATGAGTTTTATGTATAGCTTACGACTTGCACTGACAGAATTTCGGCGTTATAATATTAATTGGTATGCAAACAAAAACAAACAATGGAGGAACTCAAATGTCAATGATTAAAAACGTAACCGAGGGTGTCTGGACAGTGGAAGAGACCACCTCCCTGCGTGAGCTGACAATCGCAGAGGGTGCTTCCGTCGCCGCTCCGGAGGGCAAGGCTCTGACCATGTCCGTCAACGGAACCGGCGTGGCCATCGCTCCCGGGACCTATAAAGGCGACATCGTGCTCACCGTTTCCGACTTTTATCCCATGCCTCCCAGCGGCCTGTTCCGCCAGATGGCCAAGCCCGTCGATTACCGCGCGGCTCTCGTCATCAAGGACGGCGAGGTCGTCAGGAGCCAGTGCGTGCCCGCCATGCTTCAGGGCGGCACCATCACCGGAAATCTCGTCGACGGCGTTACGATCTTCGATACCCAGGAGTCGTTTAACGGCATCATCATAGACGGCGACAGTGAAGTCACCATAAAGAACATCCGCATGGACGTCGAGGGCGCCGGCGGAAACGACTTTATGGGCATGGGCGCCGGCGTCACCTGCATCGGCAATTCCAAAGTCGTTATGGATAACTGTGACATCATGTTCTCCGGTATAACCCGCTGCGCCGTGCATTTCGGCGGAGAGAGCGACGTTACGGTAAATAACTGCCACATCGCAAACTGCAGCCCCGCTACCGACCGCATGGAGCCAGCATGGATGCTCGGCCTGCGCGGCACCAACCGCGCGCTCCAGCTGTGCGATAACGCAACAGTGCGCTACAACAATTGCTACCTCCGCTCCAACGGCTGGGGCGTGTTCTCCATCGACGGCGTCATCCATAACCGCCTGTATATAAAGGACAGCGTCATCGAGCACACCGGCGCACGCGCGCGCGGCTACGGCGCTTTCTCCATCGGCGACAGCTTCATCAGTTTTGACAACTGCAAGGTGTTCTCTGCCGGATACCCCATCCTCATGAACACCGAGGACGGCGGCGGAGCCGAGTATGTCAACGGAACCGTCGTCAAGGGCACGCTCTACGGCGCGATGATCTTCCGTGACAACAACGGTCACTTCACTGTCAAGGACTCCACGGTCGACACCGTGCGCTCGACCTTCGTCGTCAAGGGTGCCAACACCAACATCCACCTCAATAACGCCGTGCTCAAGGCAGAAAACGGCGTTATCCTCCAGCTCATGGACAATGACGACCCCGGACACTCCACCTACTTTATGCCTCCCATTGGCGAAGTGGACGTATATGAGGAGGGCCGTGACCTGACTGTCGCCGACCATGAGGAGGACGTATTCGTCGATATCACCGACTGCGACCTCACCGGCGATTTCCTCAACTCTTCAACCAACCTCAAGGCCAACTGCCGCTCGGACCATATCGCCCACTTTGAGATAGGCCTCAAGGGCGATGGCCTGACCGACACTCTCGTCGAGTCCCGCCAGTCGGGCAACGAGGAAGAGGATGAGGACGAAATGGCGGGCGACGCTCTCCAGGGCGCTAAGAATCTGGAGATGAAGCTCATCGGTTCCAAGGTCACCGGCATTATAAGCTCCGCCACACAGCGCTACTATGACGGAGTGACCCGCATCGACGCCTCCAACTGTGAGGAGCTGTCCAAAGTCATCCAGACCCCGGCGCCCACCGTCAACAACGGTGTCATCGTCGAGCTCGATTCCTCCTCCGTCTGGACTGTCACCGGCACCAGCTATATAACCAAGCTCGTTATCGTCGAAGGCGCGGCCGTCAGGGCAGCCGATGGCAAAACCCTTGTCATGACCGTCGACGGTGCGGAGACTCCGGTCGCCGCCGGCGAGTATACCGGCAAGATCGTCGTCGACGTCAAATAAATACAGGAACACCCAACAAAGTTCCGCCTGCGGGTCTTCCCGTTGTGCGGAACTTTGTTTAAACACACGATTTGAAAGGATGTCCCGCTATGAAAACGAAATATACGCGTCTGTTCGAGCCAGTCACTATACGCGGAGTTACCTTCAAAAACCGTATCCTTTCCTCGCCAATAGGCGTTTGGGCGCTCATCCCGGAGGACGGCCTGAGCGAGAGCTGGCTGCGCTATCTGTCCGAGCGTGCTGCCGGCGGCGCATCGACCGTCGGTATGGGCGACACCCAGGTCAATTGCTGTGAGCCTGATTGCGAGGCCATGGGTAAAGTCCTTCAGCTTCGCGGCCCGAACGTGCCGTGGGCATATCTGTCCGAATTTGCCGACATAATACATCAGCACGGCTCCATTGCCACGATTGAACTTGCGCACTGCGGCGCGGGCGGCCTGTCCGCGGACGGCAAGGGAACATATGGCCCCGTCGCCACAAAGAGCCCCTTCGGCATGGGACACGCAATGGATACTGCCAAGATACACGAGACTATCAGGCAGTTTGCCGAGTGCGCGGGCAATCTCAAGCGCGCCGGCTTTAAAATGGTGACCATACACGGTGGCCACGGCAAGCTTATTGACCAGTTCTTCCAGCCCACCAACACCCGCAGCGACGAATATGGCGGAAGCCTTGAAAACCGCATGCGCTTTTGTATAGAGGTCGTGGACGCCGTTCGCGCCGCCGTCGGTGAAGATTTTGTAATAGAGCTTCGCGTTTCCGGCCTGACCCCGGAGGACGACGCCGAGCGTTTTGAGGAACTTGCAACGCTCGTAAGGGCGCTCAAGGGTAAAGTCGATATCATAAACACCTCGCACGAGCCGCCGCATGACCCGGATTCGGACGGTCCCCCAATGGTCGGCTCGGACGGCTCTACATCGATGCCCGGATATCTTCTTCCTCCCGCTCCGAACGCAAAATACGCCGCCGCGCTCAAAAAGGCTGTCGGCGACGGTATATATATCGGCGCAGTCGGCGCTATCATAACGCCGGAGATTGCCGAGGAACTGCTTGAAAACGGCAGTGCGGACTTTGTTATAATGGGCCGTCCGCTCATTGCGGACCCCGAATTCCCCAAAAAGGCCCGCCGCAACGCTGCCGAGGACATACGCCCCTGCATCGGCTGCCTCAAGTGTCTCAACGGCATGCATGAGAAGCACACCATGCGCTGCAGCGTAAACCCACGCCTTGGCAAGGAGTATTATTCCGCGCCCGATGCCAAGGCCGCCGTCCCTAAAAAAGTCGCGGTCATCGGCGGCGGCATTGCCGGCATGCAGGCCGCACTGACCTGTGCCCAGCGCGGGCACAGCGTCACGCTCTATGAAAGGACAACCGCTCTCGGCGGCATCTTCAAAAGCTTTGAGGGCGATGACGTCAAGTACCGCCTGAACATGCTGCGCAACTGGTACATCCGCCAGATTGGAAAGGCCGGCGTCGATGTGCGCCTGAATACCGAGGCAACGCTTGAGCTCCTGCTCCATGACGAGCCGGACGCCGTCATCCTGGCCTCCGGTTCAAAGCCCATAGTGCCCCGTATAGACGGAATCGACGGTAAGAATGTCATGCACGTTCTCGAGGCCATAGAAAAGCTTGACACGCTGCCGCACAGCGTCGCCATCATCGGCGGCAACCTGGCAGGCTGCGAATTTGCCGTGGCGTTGCTCCGTTCCGGACGCGAGGCAGCAATAATCGAGATGGTGCCGCGTCTGCACATGGGCGGCGGCATGGACATCGACTGGCACATAAAGAAGGCCCGCAAGGAAGTAAACGCCCGCTGCACCGGGATAACCGAAAAAGGCGTCGTATTTGAGCGGGACGGCACCGAGACGCTCGTTGAAGCAGATCTCGTTGTCTACGCCGTCGGCATGCGTGCCGAGGACAGCCTGGCAAATCAGCTGCGCGAGGAATTTGCAGATTTCTGGCAGGTCGGAGACTGCCACCGCGTAGCAACGGTCTACGAAGGTATCCGCGAGGCATACTATGCGGCGCTGGACATCTGACCGGCCAAATTGACATACAAAAAAACTGTCAGGGTATTTTGAGATTAAACACCCTGACGGTTTTAATTTTTATGTGGAGACCGCCGTCAATAGCGGCTATAAAAGTTATCGTATAGCAGGCTGTTTTCCTCGATATCAGAGAGTATGATATAGTTAATTTCCGCAATATCCTCCGACTGTGCATAGCCCTTTTCATACGACTCCAACAGCGCCGAGGAAAAATCATAGGCGTCGAGCAGAATATCGGATAGCTCTTCCCCGTCGGCTATTTTCCCGCGTATGCGAAACACGATGCTCCACCAGTTGGAGCTGCCGCTGAGTCCGTCAGCGTCGTTTAATATCTCCGCATATTCATACTGCTGACTGATATAGGAAGCTATATATCCCATATAGTCATATATGACGCGAAGGAAATATTCGACCGAGCCCCAGGTCTGCTCAATACTGCTCTCATCTTCGAGCGCGGCTTCCAGCCCGGGAACGATTTCCTGAAGATACTGCAAAGTAGTATTTATCGGACTTACCATCTGATTCTTCGTCTGCTCGGCAAACCTTTCGTTTTCTGCACGCTGCCCGCTATACCCCCTCGCCAGCAGGATGTTTGTGCCTATCGAAGCAGCCAGCAGCAAAACCGCAATCACCGTAACCGCCCGCCTACCCATTTTCCACCGCCTTCATCGAAAGACTGATACGTTTTTTCTTCTCGTCCACATCAAGCACTACGACCCGGACTATGTCCCCGACGGAGACGACCTCCGACGGGTGCTTTACGAAGCGGTTTGCTACCTGCGATATATGCACAAGGCCGTCCTGATGCACGCCGATGTCGACAAACACGCCAAAATCTATGACATTGCGTACAGTTCCGGACAGCGTCATGCCGGGCTTCAGATCCCCGATCTCCAGTACGTCCGTGCGCAGTATGGGTTTTGGCAGGTCGTCGCGGATGTCGCGCCCCGGCTTTGACAGCTCTTGTACAATATCCCGTAACGTCGGGACGCCGACGCCGATCTCCCGCGCCGCCCTCTCCGGGCCATACTGCTCGACCTGAGCTCCAAGCGAGGCAAGGCCGCCGTTTCTGACGTCCTGCATCGTGTGGCCGGTAAGCTCCAGAAGCGCCTGCGCCGCGCCGTAGGATTCCGGGTGCACCGCTGTGTTGTCCAGCGCTGTTCCGCTCTCCGGCACGCGCAGAAAACCCGCGCACTGCTCAAATGCCTTAGGCCCCAGCTTGGGCACCTTGAGAAGCTGCTTTTTGGATGTGAACGGGCCGTTTTCCTCCCTGTATGCAACGATATTCCTCGCGGTGACCGCCGTAAGTCCGGACACCTGCTGCAAAAGCGACGGGGAGGCGGTGTTCACGTCCACGCCGACGCTGTTGACACAATCTTCTACAACTCCTTTTAGCGCCTCGTCGAGCCGTTTCGGCGGCATATCATGCTGATACTGGCCGACTCCAATGGCTTTGGGGTCGATTTTCACAAGTTCCGCAAGCGGGTCCTGAAGCCGGCGGGCAATAGACACGGCCGAACGGAGGTCCACGTCGAACTGCGGAAACTCCAGCGCGGCAAGCTCACTTGCCGAATACACCGACGCCCCGGCCTCGGAGACGATCATATAGCTGACGGAGTTTCCCGCCTCCTTCTCGCGGCGGATGAGCTCGACCACCATTTGCTCCGTCTCGCGGCTTGCGGTGCCGTTTCCGATAGCGATATTTACTACGCCGTGCTTCCGGATCAGGCCGGAGAGCGTCCTGATAGCGTCCTGCTTCTTATTCTCGTTGTGAGTCGGATAAACGATCGCTGTGTCGAGCACCTTTCCGGTTACATCGACTACCGCGACCTTGCAGCCCATGCGGTAACCGGGGTCGAGGCCCATCGTGACCTTCCCCTTCACCGGCGGCTGCATCAGCAGCGGCCGCAGGTTCAGCGCAAATTGACCTATCGCCCCGTCGCAGGCAGCCTCTGTAAGGGACGAGCGTATTTCCCGCTCCAGGGAGGGGAAAACCAGTCGTCGATATGCGTCCAGCGCCGCGTCCCGGACAAATTCAGTCGACGGGCTGCCCGGTTTTATCACGCTGCGCTCCATGACCGCCGCCACACTCTTCTCATCAAGCTCGACGGAAACACGCAGCAGCTTTTCCTTCTCGCCCCGGTTTATGGCTAGCGTCTGGTACCCCTGCATCTTCGACACACGCTGTGTAAAATCATAGTACTGGCGATAGACGGAGTCCTCCCCCGTAGCCGCCACGGAGCGGATATATCCGCTGCCGTTGACAAGCATGCGCAGCCTTTTGCGCAAAACGGCGTCCTCGCTTATCTTCTCAGCTATAATATCGGCCGCGCCGTCAAGCGCATCGGAGACAGACTCGACGCCTTTTTCCATGTCTATGTATTTTTGCGCCTCCGCCTCCGGCACGGGGCCATCATGCCGCTGCTCAAACAGAGCCTGCGCAAGCATTTCAAGGCCCTTTTCACGCGCCACGGTAGCCCTCGTGCGGCGCTTTTGCCTGTACGGCGCATACAGATCCTCGATCTCGACAAGCGTCTGCGCGTCGTTTATCGCCTTTTCCAGCTCCGCTGTCAGCTTCCCCTGTTCCGAAATAGCGGAAATGACAGTCTCGCGGCGCTCCTGAAGCCCACGCAGATAGGTAAGCCGCTTTTCCAGTGCGCGCAGGGTAGTATCGTCCATCGCGCCATGAAGCTCTTTGCGGTAACGCGCGATAAAGGGTATAGTATTGCCCTCATCTATTAGCCTTACGACGTTTTCAACATGTTCCGGCTTCTTGTCGAGCTCTGTCGCGAGCTGCCTGATTATTCTATCCATTCGTGGGACGTTTCCTTTCCTTTGAATTTTATCGCCAGCTCGTCGTATCCCGTATGCTCATCAGGCTCCCGCGAAAAGGTAAAATCCTCAAGAGAGGATATCACGATTTCCGCCGTCGTATTTACAAGGCAGCCGGTGAGCAGATGCCCGCCGAAAACAGACATATCCTCCCGGGCAAAGCTCGCGTGCAGATGTCATCCGCTTTCCGAAACCGTCCCCATCAGGGAAA
>CAZSRK010000065.1:6062-11563 GCA_964609305.1 uncultured Oscillospiraceae bacterium | reverse complement strand
TCTTTCGCGGCGACACGGCTGCTTTCGTGCTGGAGCTGCCGCCGTACCGCCTGACCTCCGCCAGGAACACGCTGCGCCACGTATGGGAGAAGGTCCGCGGCTTTCTCGTGAAGGCCGGTACGCTTATCCTTGCAATGAGCGTGCTGCTCTGGTTCCTTCAGAATTTTGACGCGCGCCTTAATATAGTTTCGGACCCGTCGGAGAGCCTGCTAGGCTCCATTGGAGGCTTTATAGCGCCCGTATTCAAGCCCCTGGGCTTCGGCACATGGCAGGCGGCGGTCGCGCTTCTGACCGGTCTTGTCGCGAAGGAGGCCGTCGTCGCTTCGCTTTCGATGTTTTACGGCTTCAGCCTGACCGCCTCGGGCGATGTGGTGGCCTCCGCCCTGGGCGACAGCTTCGCAACACCGCTTGCGGCCTATGCTTTCCTGGTTTTTATATTGCTGTACATACCCTGCGTCGCGGCGGTCTCCGCCATACGCAAGGAGATGGCCAGCACGAAGTACACCCTCGCATGCATCGGCTGGCAGCTTGCCGTGGCCTATATCGTATCATTTTTGATCTACACGATAGGCTGCGTTTTCCTATAACAGCCCCGTCCGGTATCCCGCCTCTCCCGGCGATATCGGACGGGTTTTTTTCGCCTTTCTGCGCCAAGTTTTTGTGCAAAATACACTTTTGGTCTTGATTTTCAAGGCTAATCGTTGTATAATATCATTGGAGCAATATCCGCTACTATTAATTTTATCGCACCGGTGAAGGTAAAACCAGAAGAGAACTGTTTTCTGCAAGCAGAGGTGATTCCCATGGACAGCTTTATCATAAACCGTCCTAACGTTATGAGGGCAGTACCTGCGAAAGGGCTTAATAACATTCCCGCGTAATTACTGGAGGGATGCTATGAACCGTAAATTTTCGATTTTAATCACAGCTATATGCTTTTTCGCTCTTCTTACGCTCTCCTTTGGCGGTTGTGCAGAAAAAGCAGAGCTAGAAATGCCCTCCGCTTTCACGGTTGCCGCGGGGGAACTGTTTAATCTTGCCGTGGACGTTTCCGGCGACGCGCTATATTGGGGTTTTGATCTCAGCTATGAGAGTGTTGGGATAAGCTCCGGCTATTCCGGCGTGGGCGACAAGCCTGTTCTAGAGCCGGAGGCGCTCGTCGAGGACGTGAAATCGGTATTTTCCGGCGATACGTCCGCTCTCATGCTGGGGCAGGACGGTTCGCTGTGGATGATCGGCTCTCCGCCCGTATCCGAACACTGTTACGCGGACGCTCCCGTAAAGCTCATGGACGGCGTTATATCCGCCGGAGTCAGTGGCACGGAGCTTCTGGCTGTAGATTCCGGGGGCGTTCTCGGCGCTTTTCCTCCTCAGTGAGGGAGCCTGAGGCGCTGATGAGCGGCGTGACTCAGGTCTGGGCCGGAAACGGATACTGGCTGGCCGTCGACGGGGACGGCACACTGTGGGGAGCTGGACAGAATAATTCAAAAGGACAGATCGGAAACGGCACATACTCTGCTGTAGACGAACCCGTAAGCCTTCTTGACGACGTCGTGCTCGCCTCCGCGGGCAGCCGGCTGTCCGCCGCGGTCAAATCGGACTGTTGGCTGGCGCTCGGATGAACTTGGCGCACTCTGCGCTGTGCAGCCCGCCGGGGATGGGATGGCGGCCATCCCTGTTGACGGAATCCGCCTGCCCGATACGCAATAGCTGTCTGCCATACTTAAAAATGCATCGACCGTCCGCGGAGAGTTTTCCGCGGACGGTTTTTGCGCTGCGGCACTTTTGCACAAACTATCCGCTCCAGACTTTGCACACTGGTTCTGCGCACGGGCAAACTGCTGCATTTTTTCGCATAGCTACGTTCATTACACAGGTTGCCCTCTCCCGTATCCTGCGCAGTCAAACGGCCCGGCGGAGCGGCGTGGCTTTTCCCTGCCCGGCCCGCAGAAAAAGCTCTGAAATCTCTCTGCGTATTTGACGGCCGGCATATTATTGTTTATAATATGCCCTGGCGCGCCGCTTATCACGCCGCGCCGATATTCTTTTTACGAGGTATGACAATGTACGATATAATCAACGTCGGCGCGCGCCCGGGTGGCGACGCGTTCCTTCTCAGGACCGGGCAGGAGGCCGCACTTGTCGACTCCGGATATGCATTCTGCGCCGGCGAGATGGTGGAAAAGCTCAAAAATGCGCTCGGCGGACGCCGTCTGCGCTACATACTGCTGACACATTCTCACTATGACCATGTCTCCGGCAGCCCGCTGTGCAAGCGCACCTGGCCCGAGGCTCAGGTGGTCGCGACGGAATACGCCGCCGGCGTTTTCAAAAAGCCCAGCGCGATAAAAACCATGCGCGAGATGAACGACAACGCAGCGCGCCAGTGGGGCGTTGACGGCTATGAGAACCTGCTGGACGAGCTCTCCGTCGACCTGCCTGTCAGCGACGGCGACGTGCTACCTCTTGGCGACATCACGCTGGAGGTGCTGGCTGCTCCCGGACACACGAAATGCTCGATTGCGTTTTTCTCTCCGGAGGAAAAGCTGCTGCTTGCCTGTGAGACCTATGGCACGATGGGCGACAGCCCCGTCGTAATGCCCGCGTATCTTGTCGGCTGCCAGATGACGCTCGATTCCATCGACCGCGCTGAAAAATGTGCGCCGGAGGCCATTCTGCTGCCGCACTATAAGCTCATAACCGGGCAGCGCGCAAAGACCTTCCTGCCCATGGCAAGGCGCGCCAATGAGGAGACCTTCCGCACCGTGGCGGAGGGTTATCGTGCCGGCAAAAGCGTGGAACAGCTCATGGCAGAGTTCAAGGACAAGTATTATACCGAGGAGCAGGCCCTGTACCAGCCCGAGGCCGCGTTCATGCTCAACCTGAGCAATATGATACCCATGCTCATCCGCGAAAGCGGACAGTGAACCTTTCGGAAAATACAAAAGCCCCGGTATCCGTCCTCAGGTCGGATACCGGGACTTTTATGCGCTTTTGCGCTTTTAGCTATGAAAATTTAGCGTTTTGCATAAAATCAGGGCCGGTATTCAGAAATTTATATCTATATTATTGACATTTAATCATGCTAAACTTAAAATAGTAATTAATTTCCGAGCAAGGAAGAATGAAAGGAGCCTGAAAATGTTCAAACGCAAATTCTCTGCGGAACAGCTTGCAGACAGGTACATAGACCGCATCGAGATACGAAATCTCATGGGCCGTTTTACCAACTTCAAGCTGCTGCGCCGCGACGATGAGATCGTCGATTCCTATTGGGCTAAGGAAACCCCGGAGCCCACGCTTGGCCTCAACAACGGCTATTATGTCGGGCTGGAGGCCATACGCGGCCATTACGACGCTGTCACCGCGAATGTCGAGATCCAGTCGCAGGCCATGAAAGCCCGTTTTCCCGAGTATCTCGGCCAGTTCAGCGATATAGAGCTGCACGGCGTCGGCTCCCTGATCATCGACGCTCTGGCCAACTGCTACATCGTACAGGCCGAGGACGGCAAGACGGCAAAGGGCCTGTGGTACACCGTGGGCTGTGACAACGATATAACCGAGGTCGGCCCCCACTCCACCTGGGGTTACGGCTTCATGGTGGCGGACTTCGTCAGGGAATCGGACGGCTGGAAGATCTGGCACCTGCTCGATCTTGAGGAACTGACCACCCCCTGCGGCCAGAACTGGGTCACCGACCGCGAGTGCAAATATCCGCCGCTGCCCGAATTCGCCGGGCTTGCCGGGCTCACGCTGCCCACGCCGACCGTCGAAAAAAATATATACACCGCATACAGTCCCGAAAGGGAATACACCGGCGGGCCGCGGATTCCCGAGCCCTACGTCACGTTTGCGGATACCTTCAGCTACGGACTTTGAGGGGAGGAAAGATCAATGCCGAAAGTTTACAACGAATCGCTCGAAGAGCGCATAAACAGAGTATGGGACCTCGAGGACTGCAAGGATATAGCGCATAAACGCAGTTTTCTGGAGGCAAATAATGAGTGGGAGCGCGAGCTTGACGAGCTCTGGGTCAAGGATCCGGAGAACATGAAGACCGCATCCTTCGGCCGCAACTGGGGCTATTACGTCGGCATGGACGAGATACGCAAGCTCTATGCCCGTTATGCCAAGAGCGACCCGGTCGGTTACAGCTTTATGCACCCTCTGACCACCTGGTGCGGCGAGGTGGCAAAGGACCGCAAGACCAGCCAGCACCTGTGGTACGCCATCTCCGAGGAGACGCAAAACTACGGCGATGGGGAGGTCAAGGCCTTCTGGATAGCCGAAAAGCTGGGCATAGACTTCATCCTGGAGGAGGACGGCTGGAAGATCTGGCATCTGTTCATCGGCACCGACTTTGTCAGCGCCCCGGGCGCGGATTATGAGGAGCGCGATGTCGACGACCCCGAGGATTTCTTTGACCCGGTCAAGGAGGCCTTTGGTACCCCCACCATTCCGATGGAGGCGTATATCAACCGCTATAACTACTACGATTACCCCTGCATGCCGACGCCCTATGACACCTTTGCCGACACCGTCAGCGCCGGAGCCGATGGTAATCCTAAGAAGGAGGGCTAATCGATGAAGAAGAATATGACCCTTGAGGAAAAAATACACGCCGCGGAGGCCTATCAGGAGATAGAGTCCGAATATGGCCTGCACGAATACTGCCATGCCAACGGCGACAAGCGCAAGGGCAGCACCTGCCCTGTCAACTGGAGCGTCAGGCACGCAAATGAGATCGTCGCAACGCACGGCTTCGGCGGCATGATAAGCGCCGACCATGCGGACAAAAACTGGACCGGCGGCATCAAGAAACAGCACGCCGGAAAGAAGGCCCTCGTCGCCGCGACCTATCCCGAGTGCTGGGAGATGGACGAGTGTGTGCTCGCCGAGATGGTCATGCACACGGTCTGCTCTTTCGTCTTCGAGATAGCCGAGGACGGCATGAGCGCGCGCTCCTCTTTCTATACTCCGGGCATTATTTACAGCAACATAAACGGCGACAAAAAGCGCTGGGGCAACTGGCTCTGGGAGCGTTACGGCGTCGACTGGCTGTATGAGGACGGCCAGTGGCTGTATCTGTCCAATCTTGTCCAGCCGGATATCATGGGCTCCGTCGACATTACCAACTTTGCCCGCCGGGGCTGGGACAGCCTGCTGGACACCGGCGTTCTGTTCGGCGTCAGCTCCAGGAACCCGAAAGTCGACATCCCCGGCCCCTCGCACGCGAGTCTGTCCCCTGTCCAGACACAGCAGTGGCACGCGATGCCGCCCGAGCCGTACAGGACAATGAGCTGGAGCGAGCGGTATATACCGAAGCCCGGACACAACCAGGAGCAGGTCGTCGTTTTCAAACACCCCAACCCTAAGTTCCCAAGCTTCCCTGAATAAGAAAAAAGCCGTGACGCATCCCCGTCACGGCTTTTTTGCAGGCAACCAATAGCCGCTGCTCCCCTCTAGGGCTTTTTGCAGGCATACAGGCGCCGCTGCTCCCC
>CAZSRK010000065.1:0-5962 GCA_964609305.1 uncultured Oscillospiraceae bacterium | reverse complement strand
GCCGCTGCTCCCCTCTAGGGCTTTTTGCAGGCATACAGGCGCCGCTGCTCCCCCTCCGCAGCTTTTTTTGCAGGCAGGTGCCTTATATTTTAATGGTTCCATGGCATTCTAAAAAACCTGCTGCCCATGGGGCGTCTCCGCCGCGCCGAAACTGTCCTCCGCCCGCTCCCTGCTGAACAGCCGGCGGCGTATCGAGCGGCCCGTCGGACTGGCCGCGACGCCGCCCTCGCCGGTCTCGCGCAGGGACGCGGGCAGGGACTGCCCCACTTCGCGCATGGCGTCGATGACCTCGTCGCAGGGGATACGGCTCTCAACGCCGGCCATGGCCATGTCGGAGCAGGTCACGGCATTCACAGCGCCGATCACGTTCCTCTTGACGCAGGGCACCTCGACAAGGCCCGCGACGGGGTCACAGACAAGGCCCATCAGGCTCTTGAGCGCCATGGCGCATGCGTGCGCGCACATTTCAGGCGTCCCTCCCCGGATGGAGGTCAGGCCCGCGGCGGCCATGGCGGAGGCCGAACCGATCTCCGCCTGGCAGCCGCCCTCGGCTCCCGATATCGACGCACGCGCGGCTATCACCTGGTCAAAGCCTGCCACGACGAACAGGCCCTTTATTATCTCTTCCTCGGATATGCCGCGGCTTTTTTGCAGCGTTATAAGCACCGCCGGCAGTACGCCGCAGGAACCGGCCGTGGGCGCGGCCACGATGCGCTTCATGCAGGCGTTGCACTCACCCATGCGCACGGCGCGGCTTATGACGCCGGCCATAAAATCGCCGCTGAGCATGTCGGGGGCGTATCTGGTCAGCTTTTCGCCATCGCCGCCGCTCATCCCGCTGCCGGAGCGATCCCCGCCGCGATAGCCCTCATCCGCCTCGACCATGGCCCGGTACAGCCCGGCCATGCGATCCTGTGCCGCCTCCCGGCTCTCCTGCTGGTCGCGCATGTGCTCCTCAAGCACAACGCGCCAGAGCGGCAGCTCCTTCCCGCGCGCCGCCGTCATCTCTTCAACCGAAAAAAGCTCATCTCCTGCCTCCGTTATCCATTGAATCAATATATGTCACGCGCATCACCCCGTTAAGCTCCCGCAGCCAGTCAGCACATATCTCCGGCACCGGCTGGTCAGTCTCGATGACCATGACCGCCATATGGCCGCGGCTGGAGCGGTAAAGCTACATCGTGGCGATGTTCACCGATCTCTGGCTGAGCGTCGTTGTGACCCGCGCCACACAGCCGGGCTCGTCCCTGTTTGCGATAACGAGCGTCGGCAGATCCCCGCTGAAATCTGTTGCAATCCCGTCGATGCCGCGGATGCTGATGCGCCCGCCACCAAGGGAGACCGCAATCAGTTCCAGCCTTCGTCCGCTGCCGCCTTCAAGCCGAAGCAGGGCCGTATTCGGATGCGCGTCGCGCAGCTCGACCGTGCCTATCGTAACAGAAAGCCCCTTCTCCTCCGCCAGCTCAAAACTGTGCGGGATCCTCATATCGCCCGGTGCCATACCGAGCAGGCCGGCGCACAGCGCCCTGTCCGTGCCGTGGCCGCGCCCAGTCGCCGCAAATGAACCGTGCAGCAGAAGCTCCGCTTTTACCGGTTCCTCGCCGAGCAGCTTTCTTGCCGCGTATCCGATGCGGACGGCCCCGGCAGTGTGCGAACTGGACGGTCCGACCATGACGGGACCCAAAATATCGAGGATATTCACATGGCAGTCCTCCTTTTATTTCCCGGCAGGCTGCGTAAGGCCCGGATGAAACATCCGCCTTATCGGGATTATTATACCACAGACGCAATACGCCTTGTTGTATATTGGCATCGGCCGCGGTTCCGGCCGCAGGCCGGGAGCGGATCGCGCCAAAACAAGGTATAATAACCGTTTTGCGGTTGTTACACCATGAAGCGCAGCGAAATGGTAAACATACCACGTTTTTCGGTTCCCGACCCAGCCGGGGAGAAAAACGGCTTGAAATTAAGGTATAATAACCGCTTTGCGGTTATTATACCATGACTGCACCTCTTCGCAAACACGACGGGCGCGGCACGGCGCAAGGCGGCCAAAAAATTGTGGAATTTCGGCCCCGGCTATGCTAAAATTATAGCTGGAAATACGCCGTTTTAAAGGAGCAAGCCAGATGATAAACATTGACAGAGAAAAATGCGTATCCTGTCTCGCCTGTACCCGTACATGCCCTATGAAGATCTTCAGGGCGCGTGATGGACACCCGGAGATCGTGAAAGAGGAGCGATGCATCCGCTGCTACCACTGCACGGCCGCCTGTCCCACCCGGGCCGTGAGCTTTGACGATCTTTCACTAGAGCAGCAATACCCTGCAAAACCGGAAAACGAGCTCGAGCGCATTATCAAATCCCGCCGCAGCATCCGCCATTTCAAGGACAGGCTGCCCGAGCGGGAGCTTGTCGAGCACGCGCTTGTAATCGCCGCCTGGGCTCCCAGCGGCAAAAACATACATGAAAACTCCTGGGTCGTGCTCTGGGGACGCAGCGCGGTAGAGGCCGTAAGGGACATGACCGTCGCCTGGGCCGAGCGCATCGGCATATATCCCGAGCTTCCCAAAAACGCCGCTCGCGGCATCGACCTTATCACCTGCGGTGCGCCCTGCGTCATAATCGGGCACAGCCATCCCAAGACCCTGAATCCCATGCTGGACACCGCCATCGCCGCAACGACGGCCGAGCTTGTGCTGTCCGCCTCCGGCATCGGCACCTGCTGGGGAGGCTATCTGCGCCACGCGATAAACGACAGCCCCGAGCTGAAAGACTACATTGGGATCGACCGTGAACGCGAGGCATATGCCACGATAATGGTCGGATATCCCGACGGAGAGAGTTATCCCAACATCCCCGCCAGACCAGCGCCGAAGGCTCAGTGGGTCGAAAAATAGGACCGGTCTAAACCAACCGGGAGGAGGTCTTTCCTTTGACAGAGACCAGGAAAAGCATCTGCGGCATCTGTTCCGGGCAGTGCCCCGTCGAGCTTACCATTGAAGACGGCGTCGTGACCCGTGTCCGTCCGGTGACGGACCGGGATTTTGCCGGTGCTGGCCCTCTGTGCATCCGCGGCGCTGTGGGCGCCGACTATGTCAATCACCCGGACCGCCTGAAAACCCCGATGCGCCGCACCGGTGCAAAGGGCCTGGGCAGGTTCGAGCCCATTTCGTGGGATGAGGCCTACGCCATCATCGGCGAGCGGCTCCTGTCCTACAAGCGCAAGTTTGGCGCGGACAGCGTTGCGTTTTTCTCCGGCTTTTCAAAGTGGTACCGCCACTTTCTCCTGCGCCTGGCCTGGAGCTTCGGCACCGAAAATTACGGCACCGAATCCAGCTCCTGCCACAGGAGCACAGCGATAGCAAAGCTGACCACCACGGGCTTCGAGGCTGCGCCGGATCTTGCGCACGCGGGCTCCGCTCTTGTCGTCGCCGCGGCAAAGCTCTCTCCAGGTGTAAAAAAGAACTGTGAGCGCGGCATGAAGCTTGTCGTCGTTGAGCCCCGGAACTCGCCGGATATTGAGAAGTGTGCCCATGTCCACCTGCGCCCTATCCCGGGCACGGACGGCGCGGTCGCCTGCGGCCTTGCGCGGGAGTTTATCGAAAGCGGCCGGGCCGACATGGATTACATTGAAAAATATGTCCACGGCTTTGAGGAGTACAGCGCCTATGTCCGGGACTTCACCCCGGAAAAGGTGGAGCGGCTCACGGGAGTGCCCGCGCATGAGCTGCGGCGTGCGGCATGTGTGCTGGCTGATAACGGGCCGATGTCGCTCGTCGATGGCTTTACCGGCACCATACACCACCGCAACGGGATGCAGACTTTCCGCGCCTACACCTGTCTTAGCGCGATACTAGGCTGCTACGGCCGCGAAGGCGGCAACCTGCCGCGTGGCATTATGCAGAAAAACGGCCATGAGCTGAGCAGTTGGCGCAGTTTTGCCTTTGCGCACGAGCATCGGCCGGAAGGCAGCCTGCGCATAGGCACCGGGCGTTTCCCTGTCTGGATGGAGTGCACGGACGAGTTTCAGGCCATGGATCTTGCCCGGCATATCCGTGAGCAAAGCCCATATCCGCTCAAGGCGGTTTTCGCCCTCGGGCTCAACGCAAGGATGTTCCCCGGAAGCGCGGAGCTTTTCAGGGCGCTCGAGGAGCTGGATTTCTTCGTGGACGTGGACATGTTCATGACTGCTACGGCCAGGTATGCAGATATCCTCCTGCCCTGTGCCTCAAGCTTTGAGCGCGACCAGCTCGGTACGATTGCGCGCGACCGCGTGCTGTATTACTCACATCGCGCTGCTGAAGCGGGTCTTGCGCGCTCAGACGAGGAGATAATATGCCAGCTTGCCCGGTACATCGCCCCGCAGGACGAGCTTCTCTGCGCCGGGCGGGACGCCTGCTATCGCTTCATGCTCGAGGGCCTGCCCTGGACGCTGGAGGAGCTGCGCGATCTGCCGCCTCAGAAGCTGCCGCCGGCAGAACCCGCGCCCCGACCGCTTGAGGACGGCTTCAACACCCCGACCGGCAAGTTCGAGATATACTCCGAGCTTATCGCCGGATACGAAGATTTTAAGCCGCTGCCCGAGTATGAACCTGGCAGGCCGCCGCCGGACAGAGATTTCCCGCTGATACTTATGGCAGGCGTACGCGCCGGAAACTATGAATTCGCCTTCCATTCGCGCACTCACAGGGTCGAAAGGCTACGGCGGCTGCGTCCCGACGCCGCGGTAGACATGCACCCTGACGACATGGTAAAGCTGGGTCTGGCCGATGGGGACGAGATCGTCCTATCGACCGGCTATGGCAGCCTGCGCCTTAAATGCGCATCTGACAAGGACCTGCTGCCCGGTACGGTAAACCTCTTCCACGACTATTCCGAAGCGGACGTCAACAGCATTATCCCACCGGATTACCTCGACCCATACTCTGGATTCCCCGGCTACAAGGCCGTGCGATGCAGCATAAAAAGGGCCTGAGGCACGGTCGTTTCCGGCAGAGCGCTGTCTGTCAACCCATGCTGAATTGAGAAAGGACGTAAAATTATGCAGGACAATATCCACGAAATACCCAATGAGGAGGCGCTTGCCGACCTTGCCGAGCTTTTCAAGGTCTTTGGCGACACGACCAGGATCCGCATACTCTACGCCCTGTTTGAGTCGGAGCTGGGCGTGGGCTCGATCGCAGAAAAGCTGAGCATGACACAGTCGGCGATCTCGCACCAGCTTAAGATCCTCAAGCAGTCAAAACTTGTCGGTTCCCGCCGCGAGGGTAGGAGCGTCATATACTATCTTGCCGACGACCATGTGCGCATGATGCTAAGCCAGGGCATGGACCATATCTGCGAATAGGCCAGGCGCGAACCGGAAGGGAAAGGCTGTACCGATCCAGGCAGCGACAAGCCATAAGAATATATAAAAAGCCGGATGCGTGTGCATCCGGCTTTTTCACCTTTTATCTGCCGTGTTTTTCCTTATACTGCTTATCAAACAGCTCAAGCCAGGTCGCGAAAGCGGAGCGTATCTCCTTGCGGGTCACCTCGCGCTTTTCCGCCTCATCGCCGGCAATGCCGATGATAAAGTCGCGGTCAGCGAATTTGATCCAGGTCGCATAATAATCGCACTTGCCCGTGTTCTCATTATCAAAGGTCCAGATCACATCGAGCTGTCCGGCAAGACCGTCGGAGTCGGCGTTGCCCCACCACTTGAAGATATACTGGATATTGACAAGGTCGCGCACGCCCTCTTTCCGCATGTATTCGATGTTGACGGGCTCCTCGCCAAAGGCCTGCTCCCACTCGTTAACACCGCTGTTGCGGTTATCAAGCCATATGTTGCGCACAAGGTCGGCCAGCTTGTCCGAGACTATCTCCCACGTGTATTCGACTCTTGCCCTGTCAATGACTTTTCCAATAAGCATATTTTTACCTCCTGAATATATTTGCCTTGCCTGTTTTTATTTTA
>CAZSRK010000064.1:0-11684 GCA_964609305.1 uncultured Oscillospiraceae bacterium | reverse complement strand
CATTATTTAATATATTTAATATTTTTCCGCTTGTAGAATACAAGCGGAATATGGCGTTACAAAAAGCTGCCTTCATGCTTATACACAAAGGCAGCCAAACAACTACACAAGGATCTTTTTCAGCTTTGCATAACGGGGAAGGGAATACTCATAGACTCTCTCAGGTTCACCCTGGATGAGAGGCAGGACATAATTGATAAACTCCTCCGTAACGTTGCTTCCGTCCGGGGTGATCCATTCACGGGGTACTTTCTTTTCAATATTTGCCACCTTGCTCAGCGGGAGCATGACATATTCGCAGGAATAGGTACCGTTGACCTCTCTGCGCTTAAAAGCCACCATCTTTCCACTCTCGCCATCAAGAGCGGACTTGACAGCAATGCGCCCGGCCGCCTTGGCTTCTTCTATATCGGTCTTGGAGGCACAGTGCGCAGCGCATCGCTGAAGAAGGCTCAGCTCGATTGCACGGACCTTGGCCCCGGTACGCGCTTTGATCTCATTTGCCAGGATGACGGCGGTTCCGCCCATCTGGGAGTGGCCAAATGCATCCTTCTGAGAGGCGAGATCGGAGCCGTATTCGGAGATAAAAGTGCCGTTGCTGTCGTGAATGCCCTCACTTATGGCGACAAACACACGTTTATTGAGCTCGTATATCCGGAGTACCTCAGCAAAAAACTTGACGACGTCAAAATCCACTTCCGGCAGGAAGATCATGTCTGGTCCGGAACCGAAATACTTTGCCAAGCCCGCGGCGCCTGTCAGCCAGCCGGCGTTTCGACCCATGATCTCAACGATCGTGATCTGACCGGAATCATATACGCAGGCGTCCTTTGCGATTTCCATGCAGGAGGTAGCGACATATTTTGCCGCGCTTCCGTATCCGGGGCAATGGTCGGTGCCGTAAAGGTCGTTATCTATGGTTTTAGGGATGCCTATAACCCGGCATTCATATCCGACCTTTTCCATATACCTGTTTATCTTCTCACAGGTGTCCATGGAGTCGTTTCCGCCGTTGTAGAAGAAGTATCGCACATCGTGCTTTTTAAAAACTTCAAGAACCTTTTTATAATCAGTATCGTCCTCGTCCGGATCAGCCATTTTGTAACGGCAAGAGCCAAGTTCGGCCGAGGGGGTGTTGACCAGAAGGCTAAGCTCATACTCGTCCTCAAGCCCGAGGTCAAACAGCTCGTCGTTCAAAACGCCGACAATGCCGTGAGAAGCACCGAGGACCTTGGTTATCTGCTTTGCCTCACGAGCGGCCTTGATGGCGCCGTAAATACTCGAATTTATTACGGCGGTAGGCCCTCCGGACTGACCTATGATGCAGGCACCTTTAAGTGTTCCTTCCATAATATTTACCTCCAAAAATGCTGTTTCTTATTGAAAACCGCAAAAAAAATAGTATACTATTATTATGAGTACTCCGAATCCGGGTCGGTTTTAAATTGTAACAAACATCTCATATAACTATATTTTATTTTATACAAAAGGAGAGTCTTTGTCAATGCCAATAGTATCAACAACTGAAATGTTTAAGAAAGCCTATGAGGGAGGCTACGCCATAGGGGCCTTCAATGTTAATAATATGGAGATTATTCAGGGAATTACCGAGGCCGCGGCGGAGGTCAATTCTCCACTTATTCTTCAGGTTTCAGCCGGTGCACGCAAATATGCAAAGCACGTCTATCTTATGAAGCTTATTGAAGCCGCAGTTGAGGACACCGGCCTGCCGATCGCTGTGCATCTTGACCATGGCGACAGCTTCGAGCTGTGCAAGTCCTGCATCGACGGTGGCTTTACTTCCGTGATGATCGACGGTTCCAAGTATACTTTTGAAGAGAATATAAAGCTTACGAGACAGGTTGTTGAGTATGCCCATGACCATGGCGTCGTTGTCGAGGCGGAGCTTGGTCGGCTCGCGGGCATTGAGGACGCTGTCAACGTCTCCGCTGAAGACAGCAGCTATACAAGGCCGGAAGAGGTCGAGGAATTTGTCTCCCGCACCGGGGTCGACAGCCTTGCAATAGCTATCGGAACCAGCCATGGCGCATTTAAATTCAAGCCGGGTCAGAAGCCTCAGCTTCGCTTTGACATCCTTGAAGAGGTTGAAAAACGGCTGCCGGGCTTCCCGATAGTGCTTCACGGCGCGTCATCGGTTATCCCCAAATATGTGGATATCATAAATGCAAATGGCGGCAATCTTGCCGACGCGATAGGAATTCCTGAGGAAATGCTGCGTCAGGCCGCTAAGATGGCTGTGTGCAAGATCAATATCGATTCCGACCTTCGTCTTGCAATGACCGCCGGTATACGTGAGCATCTTGCTGCACATCCTGATCACTTTGACCCACGCCAGTATCTGACTGTTGGTCGCGATTATATAAGAGAACTGGTCAAGGCCAAAATAGTCAACGTACTCGGAAGCGGCGGGAAGGCCTGAACGCGTAGAAAATATAAAAGAAAGCGGGATAAAGAATGCCAAAAATGGATAGAAAGCAGCTCTTAAAAACGCTCAGCCACCGGCCTGCGTACACTCTGGATAAAAATGCGCTGCGGCTTGACTGTGCGGGATTTGATGACAGGGACAGGCTTTTGATGGTCAGGATCCTTGCCTCATCATTGATATTCCTTATTGCTCTTGTGCTGGACATTCCGACATGGGCTTCCATTTGCCTGCTTGAAATAGCGGCCATAGCTGTGGGTTATGATGTAATAGTCTCCGCTGTGATGGCCGCTTCCTCTCTCAATTTCCGGGATCCCAGTTTTATTATAACTGTCATCGCCCTCCTTTCTCTTATTATCGGGTCGCCGCGCGAGGAGGCGGCATCTCTTCTTATCTTCCAGATAGGTGAGTTGTTTCTGCGGCTCTCCAGCCAGTGTGTGCGTGACAATATGCTAGACGCATGTATTGTGGAGCTGCCTGATAAGGCAACGCTTGTTCGGGGAGATATCGAGACTAACATATCCGTGAGCGATCTCGCGGTCAATGACCTCATTGCGGTTTTCCCAGGAAATACAGTACCAGTAGACTGTACTGTCGCTGAAAGCGGCGGAGCCGTTGATGTGTCTGCAATAACCGGAAACACGGAGCCTATGACCGTCCAAGAGAATGACATCGTCTATTCAGGTTCTGTGGCCGTGGGGTCAAAGCTTATGTGTCATGTGAAAAGCCTCGGGTCTGATTCCGCTGCCCAGAGACTTGACGGGACAGTAGATGCCAGCGGAGAGAATGTCTGCATTGACGGAACGGCAGTGAACAAATTTGCATTCATATATTTGCTGGCCATGTCCGTTGCTGCCGTTTTAACAGCTATACTTGTCCCGGTTCTTTCGGATGTAGGAATCCTTGCCGGAATACATAGGGGAGTATCTGTCCTGGCTCTCTCGCTGCCGTGCAGCTTTTTGGCTGCGCTTCCTCTTGTGTATTTCTCCGGTGGGCTCGCTCTCAGGAAAAAGGGTGTAGTTTTCCGCAGTGCTGCGGCTGTTGAACGGGCGTCCAGAACCGGCATCGTGGTTTTTGACAAGCAGGGCACACTTACCGCCAGCGAGCAGCGGGTGACTTCCGTCAAGTCTGATAAGATGGACGCAAAAATGATGCTCAAAATAGCTGCTTATGCGGAGGCATACTCCTCACATCCTATCGCCAAATCAATTATCAACGCATACGGCGACGTTATATACATAGAACTTGTGCAGAAATTCCGAGAGTTTCCCGGAGAGGGGGTCGCGGTACTGGTCCAGGACATACCGATCGTGATCGGAAGTCAAAGCTTTCTGGAAAGGCTCGGTATAAGTGTGCGTGTCGACGGCGGGGTAGAAAGGGCCGTTTTCATGGCAATCAACGGAGCATACGCTGGACGCATAATCTTTGCCAGCAGCATGCGTGAAAAGGCTCCCGACGCTGTGCGCACCCTTGAGGAAAACGACGTCGTCAGAATAGCCCTGACCACCGATGAAAGCTCAGAGACTGCCAAAAGCTTTGCTTCTTCCGTAGGAATACGTGAGGTGCATTCTCAGGTGGATGCGGCTGGCAAGGCCTCCGTAATCAAAAAACTCAAGGCCAGCATGGAGCCGGGACAGACGCTGCTCTTTGCAGGCGGCTCCTCCGGACTTGAGCAGGCAATGGACGCTGCTGACTTAAGTGCAGTCATCGGCGATGGCAGTTCCTGTTTTGAGTATGAAAACGCCGACATCATGGTATTTGGCGGCCCCGAAAAACTCGCCGATGCAGTTGTCTCTGCAAAAATCACCCGAAATTCCGTGAAAATTTCGCTCCTTGCAGCTGCCATAATCTCTTTTGTACTACTGATTCTAAGCATATTCGGTATCGCCGCGACTTGGTTCGTACTTGTTATCGAGGCCGCAGTGTCTGTAGCAACAGTTTTGTTATCTGGCAGATTGATGTTTTTCTGTGGTAATAAATAAAAAATTTATTGCAAATTATCCAACTATCATATACAATCATATTGAAGAATTTGATTGAGGTGAAATTATGGCAAAGGAGCATATCATTTTTGACAAAACGGAAATCATCGTTGCAGTCCTTAACGCAGGCCCTCCGCATCTTGAGAACATAAAATACAGCGATATAATAAATATAACATTCAAGCATGCTGATAAAAAATCTCTTTTGGGCGGACAATCTGAAGAGATTGTTATCAAAACCAAGAAGAACAGCATCACCCTTGAGCAGAAAAAAGAGAAGAAGTTTTGGGACGGTTACAAATCCGGACTGGAAAAATTCTGCACGGACAACAGGCTAACGCTTTACAACAATCTGCAGGATTAAGCTCAACAGCGGGAATATGTTTCCCGCTGTTTTCTTTTTTCTGGACAAGGTAGCCCTTATGAGCTAAAATATAAAATATGAAAAATGCACTGCTCAAAAAAAAGAAAATATCGTTTTTTCTTTGCCCTGCTGCGCATGTGCTTCTGGCGCTGTCAGTCGTGATTATTGTATTGTATTTTGCCCTTAGGGGAAACTCTGCTATTATGGCGGCCGTATGCAACGGGTTTGTCAGACCGTATCATCGTATTGTTGCAACGCTGTGCTCATATGTGCCTGTATCGGTGGCGGAACTGCTGTATGCGGCCCTGATCATCTGGGCAATCGTTTACCTTGTTAGGGCCATATACCTTCTTATAAAACGTGATGGAAGACTGCAGCGCCTGTACATGACAGTTATAACCCTTGCTGCGGCTGCCTGCGGATTCTACGCCGGTTTTTGCCTGTTCTGGGGAGTGTATTACACAAGTTCAAGTTTCGTCTCTGATAGTGGGATCGAAACCAGAGAGTATTCTGTCGAAGAACTTTCCGCTGCGACAAACTATTTTGCATCCATCGCAAATGAATACGGCCAGTTGGTCCAACGAGACGATGATGGGAATTTTGCAGTACCACTTAACGACATATTCCAAAGGGCGTCCGGGCTCTATGACAATGCAGAGAAGATTTTTCCGACTCTTGAGTGGCCTGACCTCGTAGCAAAGCCCTTTTTGATGTCAAAGCTACTTAGCCTCATAAATTTCACCGGGTTCTTTTTCCCGTACACAGGAGAGGCAAATATAAATGTGGACAGCCCAGCCTGTCTTATACCATCCACGATTGCACATGAGCTTGCACACCAGAGAGGCACTGCCGCCGAGGACGAGGCCAATTTTGTAGGTATCTTTGCAAGCCTTGAAAGCGGAGATGAAGTATATACCTATTCGGCCTCGCTCCTAGCGTATATTCACCTTGGAAATGCCCTTCATGGCGCAGACTATGACGCATGGGTAGAAGTGTACTACTCACTCAGTGATGAAGTCAGAGGTGATCTGATATCCAACAACCAATACTGGGATCAGTATGACACCAAGGTAAGCAACGCTTCAGATGCCGTCTATACCGGTTTTCTTCACAGTTATGGGGAGGAACGCGGTTTGCAAAGCTATGGCGCCTGTATCGACCTTCTGATCGCATACTACCTGCCTGAAGCGGAGGCCATGTCATGACAGCCGTCCTCATCACTATAGTTGCTGTACTGCTCATGTATATCTGCGTCTCCTATATTCTGTTCAGGATAGCCGTGGTCCGCAGGCCTGAAAAATCGGACGAGCTATTCTCTGATGGCGACCTGTTTTCTCAGCAGATCTGCGCCGGCCTGGAGTGGATAAAGGCCAGGAACTGTGAAAAAGTAGAGATACTTTCATACGATAATCTCAAACTGTCTGCCCGGATCCTTACAGCAGATAATGCCAGAGGGACAATTATACTCATGCACGGTTACAGATCCCCGCTATACCGGGATTTTGCCTGCGTATATGAGTATTTTCATTCCCTCGGCTTTAATCTTCTTATAGCCAGCCAGAGGGCGCACGGTGAGAGTGAGGGAAAATATATCTGCTATGGAGTCAAGGAACGATACGACTGCAAGAAGTGGATAGAATATGCATGCAGCAGGTTTGGTGGGAATTCCGATATATTTCTTGACGGCCTATCCATGGGCTGTTCAACTGTTTTAATGGCCAGCAATCTGGATCTGCCGGAGAATGTCCGTGGGATACTGGCAGACTGCGGTTTTACCTCAGTCCGGGACGAGTTTGCCTACCTCGTGCGTAATCGCGCCCATCTGCCGCCTGAGCCATTTCTATGGGGAGTTAATATCTTCACCAGGCTGATAGCAGGGTTCAACTTGGACGAGTGTTCGGCCGCGGGATGTGTAGCGGAAAGTAAAATCCCTGTCCTTTTTGTACATGGTTCGGCAGACGATTTTGTCCCGATTGAATTTACCAGAACAAATTATGAGGCATGCGCCGGTGAAAAAAAGCTTGTAATAGTCGACGGAGCGGGGCATGGAGTAAGCTACCTTGTTGATACACCGGGTTGTCAGCATGAGATAGAAGCGTTTTTTGAGAGGTATTCGACATGCGGAAAATAGATACTGCAGACATAAGACAGATAGCGCCAGCCCTACATTCCGGGGAGCGTATCCTTTTAAGCGGCACCGTGTATACCGCAAGGGACGCAGCGCATAAGAGGATATTTGAGCTGCTCGACAGGGGGGAGGCTCTGCCATTTGAACTAAATAACGCCGTGATATATTACGCCGGCCCGACCGGCACCAAGGACGGCATGGCAATCGGTTCCTGCGGCCCTACAACGTCAAGCCGAATAGATAAATTTACCCCGCGCCTACTTGATCTCGGACTTGTCGGCATTATCGGAAAAGGGGAGAGGTCGATAGAAGTCTGCCAGAGCATATGCAAAAATGGCGCAGTGTATCTGTGCGCCGTCGGCGGAGCGGGTGCTCTGATTGCAAAACATGTTATTTCAAATACTGTTATTGCATTTCCAGAGTTAGGATGCGAATCTGTTAAAAAATTGACAATAGTTGATATGCCACTGACCGTTGCCATAACATGCGCCGGTGAAAACATTTTTAAGGAAGGCCGCAGCAGATATGAACGCAAACACTAAGGATAACAAAAGCGCAGCGGTTTCCTGTTCGTTTACAGGCCACAGGGCCTCAAAACTACCATGGAAGAACAATGAATCCGACCGGCGTTGTATGGAGCTCAAGGCCAAGCTGCGCGACGTAGTCGAGGCTGTGTATGAATCTGGCCGAAAACATTTTATATGCGGTATGGCAACAGGCTGCGACATGTATTTCTGTGAAGCAGTGCTGGAACTCCGAAATACATATCACATAAGGATATAACCATTGAGGCCGCGATCCCATGGTCAGGGCAGTCAAACCTGTGGAGCACCGAGCTAAAAATGCGCTACACGCAGTTTAGATGCCTGTGACTATAAAACAATGGTACAGTCTGAATACAGCAGCGACTGCATGATGCGCAGAAATAAGTGTAAAATTGATTTTGCCTCTCCCCTAAATTAAACAAAATTTTTATTTTGTTTAATTCTTAGTGGACAAGTTTTACTTGATCGTTTATAATCTGTGCTGTGGGGCCTGCCCTTTCCCTGATTTCAGAGGTGATTTTTTATGGATTATCGTGATGAAGCTCCAAAAATAATTAAGGATTTTCTCGTATATCATGAGACGATCAAGGGTCATTCAAAAGCTACCGTGGATGAATATTACCTCGATCTCCGTAATTTTTTCAGGTTTTTGAAAATCGAGCGCGGTATTGTACCTCGCAATACAGACCTTGACGATATTGATATCGCTGACATCGACCTTAAGTTCATATCTGAAGTGACACTTGCCGAGGTATATTCATACCTTGGCTTTCTCTCGCGGGACCGTGTGCGCAATCAGCGTAGTCACGTTGAGGAACACGGGCTTTCTGCCTCCAGCCGTGCACGGAAAATTGCGACGATACGAAGTTTTTATAAATATCTGACAGTCAAGGCAAAGCTGCTTGATACAAATCCGGTGCAGGACCTTGACAGCCCCAAAATACCAAAGTCCCTCCCCCGCTATCTTTCTCTGGAGCAGGCAAAAGCTCTTCTTGAAGCATGTGATGGCAAAAACAGAGAACGTGATTACTGCATAATCTGCATTTTTCTCAACTGTGGACTTCGCATTTCAGAGATCGTCGGTTTAAATATAAGCGACATAGGAGATGACTACATCAGGGTATTTGGAAAAGGCAGCAAAGAGCGGATAGTATACTTAAACGCGGCTGTCAAGGCGGCAATTAATGATTATATGGTAATACGCAAAGGCATCGCCGCCGCAGATGAGAACGCCCTGTTTCTCTCTAACCGCCGCACTCGTATTTCCCGGGAGGCCATCCACAGTATGGTCAAGAAAAACCTGCTCAAAGCCGGACTTGACAGCACAAAGTATTCATCACACAAATTAAGGCATACCGCTGCAACTCTTATGCTGCAAAACGGTGTAGATGTGCGCACGCTTCAGGAGGTCCTGGGACATGAGAACCTGAATACGACACAGATTTATACCCACGTGGACAACAGCGAGCTTCGCATTGCAGCCGATGCGAATCCTCTCGGCAGTTTTGAGCCGGAAAAGAACTGACTTGTCTCTAACTTCTATTTTGCTTCTTGCTTTTTTATTCCTTCTAAAGTAGAATAAAAAAGATGATTCTGGGGGGAATTCTTCGAATGGTTTTCTCAAGCATACTTTTCATGTTTGCATATCTGCCGATAGTGTTGCTTGTATATTATTTTATCCCGGCCAAGTGGCGTAATGTCTGGCTGTTTTTCGTAAACTTTATCTTTTACGGCTGGGGAGAGCCTGTTTACGTTATCCTGATGCTCTTTTCCATTTGCCTCAACTATTTCGCAGGGTATTTTATAGAGAAATATCGTGACAACAGAAAACGGGCCAGACTTGTTCTAACGATAAACACGGTGCTAAATCTGGCGCTGCTTTTCTTCTTTAAATACTTCGATCTTATACTCTCCACTTTGAGCCTCATACCGGGAGTTTCCCTCTCTCCTATTGGACTGTCTCTGCCGATCGGTATCTCTTTTTATACCTTCCAGACAATGTCCTATCCGATAGATCTATACCGCGGTGACTGTGAGGTGCAGAAAAACTTTATCAGTTTTGGAACCTTTGTTGCCCTGTTCCCGCAGCTTATCGCAGGCCCCATAGTCCGCTACAAGGATATAGCTTCCCAGCTAGGCTTCCGCGCAAATGATATTGACCAGTTCGCCTCCGGGATCCAGCGTTTTATAATAGGTCTTGGCAAAAAGGTCCTCATAGCCAACAATATAGGGCACCTGTGGGATTCATACGCGGCCCTGGGTGCGTCGGAGTTGACTTTCGTTGGGGCGTGGCTTGGCGCCGTCGCCTTTGCTATTCAGATATATTTTGATTTTTCAGGTTATTCCGATATGGCTATTGGCCTTGGCCGAATGCTAGGCTTTGAATTTCTTGAAAACTTCAATTTCCCATATATTTCAACCAGCGCGACTGAATTCTGGCGCAGATGGCATATGAGCCTCGGTACCTGGTTCAGGGATTATCTCTATATACCTCTTGGTGGAAACCGCTGCGGTAAATGGCGTCAGATGCTTAATTTGCTTATTGTCTGGGCAGCAACCGGAATCTGGCATGGCGCAAGCTGGACGTTTCTTATATGGGGACTATATTATGGGATTTTCATTATTATTGAAAAATTTACGTACGGTAAATGGCTGGAAAAGGGCTGGCATCGCATAATTGGTCATATATACTGTTTGATTCTTGTTGTTGCCGCCTGGCCGATATTCCAGCTTGCCAGCCTGGAGCTGTGTGTGCCGTACTATAAAGCCATGTTTGGCGCGGGTTCCGCCGGATTTATCAGCTCCTTCGATATTTACAATATCCGCAGCTATCTTGTCATCATCGTAATCGGAATTCTTGCGTCTACTCCTATTGGCAAAAAGATATATGATAAGATACCTGTTCGTGCAAGGACTGTTGTGGTTCCTGTCATGGTTCTCGTCGTACTGGCAGTATCTACAGCATATCTTGTTGACGCAACCTATAATCCTTTCCTCTACTTCCGCTTCTGAGGTGCCGAACATGACTAAAAATGCATGCAAAATACTCACTGTCCTGTTTTCATTATTTATACTTGTCTTCTCACTTTTATTTGTAATAATGCCAGAAAAGGAGTTTTCTGAACAGGAAAACCGATATTTGGCAACTGCGCCGGAGTTTTCGCTCAGCTCATTATTCTTTGGTGACTTCACATCCGATTTTGAGACGTATCTTTCTGATCAGTTCCCGTTCAGGGATCAATGGATAACATTCAAGGCGGCGTCTGAGCTCGCCATGGGTAAAACACAGAATAACGGCGTTTATTACTGTGGAAATGATACCTTGATCGAAGAATTTGAAGATCCTGATATGGAGCTTTTGGACACCAATCTTGCGGCCGTCAACACTCTTGTTGACAGAACGGATTGTGATGTATATTTCCAGCTCGTGCCCACAGCTTCTGAGATATGGAGGAACAAGCTTCCCGACTATGCGCAGAGCGCAGATCAGTTGGAGCTTATCGATTATTGTTATTCAGGCACAAACACGATAAACATCGATACGGCTTCCGTACTCGCCGCGCATTCGGACGAGTACATATATTACCGTACAGATCATCACTGGACAACGCTCGGAGCTTATTACGGCTATACGGCGCTGGCTGAGGCAATGGGCTTTACCCCCTCCCCTCTTGAGACATATGACCGTGTTACCGTTTCAGACGAGTTTTACGGCACAACCTACTCCTCTTCCGGCTTTAGTTGGGTTGCTCCGGACAGCATAGAGACCTTTGTACCTGAGTCGGATGCTGTCACAGTCACAAACTATCCAAGCGGATCCCCTGTCGAGGGCACTATGTATGACAGCAGTTTCCTTGACAGGAAAGACAAGTACTCGATGTTTTATGGCGGAAACACGCCTCTGCTGCATATTGAAACCGGCACGGAGGATAAGGGTTCCTTGCTAATCATTCGTGATTCTTATGCGGATTGCTTTACTCCGTTTTTATATGACAAATTTTCGGATATCTATCAGCTTGACCTGCGTTATTACAGAACAAGCCTGAATGATTTCATCGAGGAAAATGACATCGATACCATATTGCTGTTTTACAGCACCATGTCATTTATGACCGATAATAGTCTGTTTCTGTTAGGGCAATAAAACAAAACCGCATGCGGGCATCAAGATAAGGTACAATAATTTTCGCAAATTGAAAAGTAGATAAAAGAAGACATGGTT